>CAYORO010000013.1:3091-31605 GCA_964406355.1 uncultured Limibaculum sp. | reverse complement strand
CGTTGTTATCGTCGTCGTTGCCGGCATTGTCGTTGTTGTCGTCATCGTTGCCGGCGTTGTTGTCGTCGTCGTCGTCGGTCATGTCATCCGACATGTCGTCGTCCATACCGTCCGACGCGTCGTCCGTCATGTCGTCGGCCATGTCGTCATCGGTCATGTCGTCATCGGTCATGTCGTCCGACCCGTCCGACGTCATGTCGTCGCCGGCGTCGTCGACCGGGTCCTCGACCGGATCCTCGACGGGCGTGTCCGCCACCGGCTCGGGCTCCGGCTCAGGCGGCGTCGGCTCCGGCCGCGGCTCGACGGTCGGCTCGTCGAGCTGCTCGGTGCCCATGCCGCCATTGCTCACCGACTCGATGCGCCGCCGCACCACACGATCCGACGTCCCGCTGTCGGCGCCGGTATCCGGCGCGTCCGGGGTCTCGGGGGAGTAGGGCGCCTCCGGGGTCTGCGGATCGCCACCCTCGATCGGCTCCTGATAGATGTTGCCCTCGAACTGCGGGCCGAACATGCCCGCCGCCGCGGCCTCGCCGCCCATCGCCTCGGACGGCGCGAATTGCCCGAGGCCCGCGAGCCGCGGCTCGCCCGCCGAGTCAGTCGCGAAATCCGACGCCTCCTCGGCCGACTCGACCTTGTCGGCCGACGCGCCGACCGGCACGGCCAGATCGGCGAGGCTGATCGGGGGGACGCCGTACTGGCCGAGGGTGATGCCGTCGAGATCCGTGCTCCCGCGGAGTTCGAGATCATGCGAGCCCGGCTCGATCATGGTGAAGAGCTGCACCTCGCCCGGCGCCGTGCTGGCATCGAGCACCACCACCCCGTCGATCACGATCTGTGCGCCGCTGCCGGCGGGAACGGAGATCTCGTAGAGCCCGCCCTCCATCAGGGTGAGCGTGTAATGCGACCGCGTGCCATCGGTGCTTTGCGCCGACGCGGTGTAGCCGGCAACGACAGCACAAACTGCAGCTATTCCAACACCCTTGACGAGACGGCGCACCATGGCTGACCCCCAACGTGTGATTCTTCCCCCGAGTTCAGCTAGGGGTTGTATGCGATTTTTCCGGAGCTGTCACTTTCGAAAGATGTTTAACGAAATATCGATACACCACATTTCGCCGCAGACTCGCGTTTCGCAGCAGATCTGACAGGACCTCTCTGACAAAAACCCGGCCCGAAGCTGCCCAAAAATCGCCACAATGCCAATTGACGATTCCGACGTAGGCGCGATTGGCGCTCGAGAAGGCATTGATGATGATGAATTGGTTCCGGCGTCAGGCCCGCAACGGGCCGGATGAGTGCTGTATTGCCCTGATTTTGGCGCTGCTGCTCGCGATCTTCGTCTCGGTGCTGGGTGTCGAGGCGCCCTGGGATCCTGCGCTCGGCCCCGGCGGCAGCCTGGTCGCGGTCGGCGGGATCGTGCCCTTCCGTCGCGCCGATCCGGCGGGCGGTGGCGGGACGACTGCGCGCGACGGGCATGGCGCCCACCGAAGGCCTCCGGGCACCGAAGACACGGTCGAGATCGCGCGGCCCGGGGTGGCCGAGGTGCCCGACCTCCTGGTCACGCTCCATCTCGACATCACCCGCGGCGGGCTCGCGGGGCGCGCCTTCTTCGGCCATTTCGCCTGCCGCAAGCGCGATCTCGTCGCCCGCATGCGGGTGCATCGCGGGGTCTATGTCGCCCCGGTGACGACGCTGCATCTGGCGATCGGGGCCCGGCTCTACGGCGCGCAGGACTTTGGCGGGTTCGCGGGCTCGCAGGGGCTGGAGCTGATCCGGCTGCGCTCCGGCGGCCTTCAGATGGCGGGGCGGACGCGGGACCGGCGGCTCGCCCTCCTGCCGCGCGACGAGGGGACGGCGGTGCTGATCTTCGACCCCGAGGGCAACATCACCAGCACCGGCAAGGCGCATATCACGATCTCGACCCTGGTGGCCGAGCCGCAACCGGTCTGAGAGATGGCGGGGCCCGACCGGGCCCGCGCCAGAAGCGCAGTCCCGATCACTCGGGGATGCGCAGCTCGTTCTCTTCGAAGGTGATCAGATCGCCCTCGGCAGGCTCGGCGGCGATCGCCGGCAGGTTGTCCTCGATCGTGATGTCCGCAATCCCGTCCTCCGTGACCTCACGTGTGGTGGGGCGCACCACCTGGCTCGGCGGCAGCGCCGTGCCGTTGCGCAGATGGTCGAGCATCAGGTCGAGCGCCAGGAAGTAGTAGTGGTGGAGCGGGATGTACTGGCTGTCGAAGCCGGCGATCCCGTTGAGCACATCGAGGTGCTGGGCGTTCAGGATCTCGACATAGGCGAGGTTGCTCGCCTCGCCCTCGACCCGCTGGTTGAGCCCGAAATAGGCGCGCGAGGTGTGGTTGGGCGGCAGGATCGCATCCGCGCGGCCGTTGACGAAGATCGCCGGCAGCCCGTCGAGATCGCCCGAGGCCAGCACCTGCGCCACGCCCCGCTGGATCTGGAGGTGCTGGGCGCGCTCGACGCCGGTCACCGGCTCGCCGGTCACGGGGTCGATGCCGAAGGCCAGCCGGAAGAGGCAGAGCTGGCCGTCGATGTTCTGGTCGGCCCGGCCGGTCGAGGGAGAGACCGTGAGGCGGTCGAGGATCGGGCCGCCTTCGGAGAGGTTGTTGATCAGGTTGACGCCGCCGGTCGGCGGGATGCCATTGGAGGTCGCGAAGAGAGCGGCCTCGGCCGTGTCGTCGAGCGGCGCCGGAGCGCCGGTCTCGGCATCGGTCGCCCCGTAGCTGTAGCCGCAGAGATTGTCCTCGACGCCGAAGCGCCCATAGGCGTTGGCATAGGTCACCCCGATCGCCTGGGGCACGTTGAGGAACCAGTGCGACGGCGCCAGCGTGTTCTGCTCCTCGAGAAAGCCGAACTCGTTGATCGCCGCCTGGGCCGAGGCCGCCTGCGCCTCGACCGTGTCGCCCTCGACGAGGCCGAGCTCGGCCAGCGACTCGCAGCGCTCGGGGCTCGGCGCGAGGTTCAGCAGCGCCAGCGGATCGTCCGCCGCGAACCCGGCCGAGGCGCAGCCGAGATAGAGGTTGAGCACCGCATAATACTCGTTGAGCGGGCGGCTGTGGCCGGCAAAGGGCTCGCCCTCGCCCTCGACGATGGTGAAGCCCTCGTCAAAGACCGGGTTCACATTGGGCTCGGAGACCGCGATGCCGTCGATCAGACCCTTGCGGTCCTGCTCTGCCGCGAGCACCGAAGAGCCGCCGCCATTCGAGATGCTCGACGCGATGACGATGGTGTTGTCGGCGGTGATCGCCTCAGGGCAGGCGAAGGTGCCGTCCTCGCAGAGCTCGTTGATGACGTAGAACGCGAGCTCGACCGAGGTGAGCACATTGGCGCCCCAGCGCGACTCCGCATTGAGCTTGGAGTGCGGGTGCTTGAAGGCGAAGCGGTCGGGCGTCAGCGTGTTGAAGCGCTCCTGCGCGGCCGGATTGAGCGGGACCGTGAAGGTCGAGTCGGTGCCCGCCGCGCCTGCATCGGCGCGCGTGCCGTCGATCAGGCCGACGGTGTCGTCCGAGAGATCATGCGCGCCCGTGCCCGTACCCTTGTCGGTGTAGGCGACGGCGCAACCGTTGCGCAGGCCCCACTCGCCCGAGGTCGCGATCGCGCCATAGACGCCGCGCGAGCCTGAGGACGGCGCGGTCACGATGCAGGCGGCGTCCGGGTCGAAGCTCGCCGGCACCTGGACCATCATGGTGACATTCGGGGGCGAGCCGGCAAAGCGCGCGCCGCGGCTGCCGGTGGTCGCATAGGCGATCACCTCGGTGCCGGCGATCAGCCCTTCGGTGCCGGTGTCGTTGCCGTCGGCATCGATGTTGGGCCCGTAGATGCGGCCGTAGCCGCCGCCTGCGGTGATGTCGACCAGCGCGCGGTAGTTATTGTAGATCGCGAGGCGCCGCAGCTCGGCAGCCGTCGGGAAAGCCGGATCCTCGAAGGTCGGGGCGGCACCGGCAAGCCCGCTCGCGCCGAGGCCCGCGGTGAGCAGATCGTCGGTCACGCCGTCATAGGCGATGAACGACGCCAGCGCGTCGATGCCGCGCGGCAGCGGGTTGTCGGTTGCCTGGGCCCAGGCGCTGCCCGTGGTCAGGGCGCTGCCCGCCACCGTTGCCAGCAGCGCGGCCGGCACCACCAGTCGATTGCGTCTCGAGGCCATCTGTTCTCTCCCGGTCATGGTCCGGGCTCGACGCCGCTGCGGGCGATCGGTCCCGTGGGTTTTGTCAGCCGCACTGCTCTCGGCGGCGCAGCCTTGGGTGTATGGACCAAGGCCGAAGGCTTGCGCAAGAATCTGTCGCAGCCGGTGTTGGACTGGAACGTTTCTCCGGGACGTCACCGAGACCGGGCCCTTGGGCATCGGTCGGGATTTGGCACTGTGTTGTAAAATAGACCGATCCAGAGTATGGAATTTGCTCTATACACCCATGGTCGGCTTGGGTTGGATCAAGCCCGGCGAAGACCTGCGGGCGGAGGAGTGCCCTTGGGTGCGGTCAGGGCTCGGGGCCCCGCGGTGGACACCACCGGGGCACCGGGTGGAGGAGACGAAAGGGGCCCGACGGATCCACTCACTGTCACATCGGAGACGAGCCGTCCGCAGATCGGATGGCCCCAACTTTCGGGTGGCGACGTCGAGCGAGCAGAACAAGACCGGAGCGAACAGCGCGACCTCCCCACGGTCGCCGAGCGAGGACAGGACATATGACAATCTCGGTTCTCCCGACCATCAACGAGATCATCGTCAACACCGCCGCCACCGACCAGGAGTTTCTCGAGCTCGCCGGAACACCGGGCAGCTCGCTCGATGGGTTCACGATCCTCGAGGTGGAGTCGGGTGGCGTGATCGACACGGTGATCGATCTCTCAGGCTCCTTCGGGGGCACCGGGTTCTTCCTGCTCGCGAGCCCGGAGGCCGAGAGCGACCTGGGCGTGACCGCGGATCTCCCGATCTTGAACAACACCTTCACCAACGCTTCCCAGACCTACCTGCTGGTCCAGGGCTTCGTCGGATCATCCTCGGACGACATCGACGCCAACAATGACGGCGTGATCGACAACGAGCCCTGGTCGTCGATTGTCGACTCCGTCGCGATCATCGAAAACGACGGGCCGACCATCTACTCGACCAATGTGCTCGGCCCCGACGGCAACTTCCTCGCAGCCGGCGGCTTCCGCGATCCCGCGATCACCGGCGACTTCCTGCTCCATAGCTTCGACGACCCGAGCCTCTACTCGCCGATGGGCGGTGGCGGCGATCTCGAGCTCGAGATCAACGAGTACCGCAACGACTTCAACGACACGGTCACCGATGTCGCCTCGGGCGAGCGCGACTTCGTCGAGCTGATCGGCCCGGCCGACTTCACCTTCGGCAACCTGTTCCTGGTCGAAGTCGCTGGCGACGACTTCGAGGATGTGTCGCGCGGCTCGCTCGATCCCGGCGTTATCACCAATGTGGTGCCGCTGTCCGGCGCCACGACCGACGATATCGGCATCCTCGTGGTCGGCAACAACGCCAACCCGCGCCTCGCGCCCAACGATGTCGGCACCGACGATTTCGACCTTCTGGTCTCGGCCGGCAGCATCTTCGTCGCCCGCGACTTCACCGGCGAGGTCGGCGAGGATCTCGACACCAACGATGACGGCACGTTCGACGTGATGCCGTTCAGCGAGGTGGTCGTCGGTCTTTCCCTCGAGGACGACGACACCGATGTCGACCAGTCCTATTTCGAGGACATCATCCCCGCCAACAGCGCGACGCCGGACTTCGTCGAGGTGGCCGGCGAGCGAATCCCCGATGTGACCGGCAGCTTCACGTTCAACGTGCTCGACGATCTGAGCACGGACTCGAACAGCATCCTCAACACCGGAACCGGCTTCGCCGCGGTGGCCAACCAGGTGGCGCTGCCCGAGGGCGATGCCGGCACCACCACCTTCGAGTTCGAGGTGCAGCGCTTCGGCGACGTCTCGGGCACCGACACGGTGGAGTTCTCGGCCTTCTTCCGCGCGCTCGGTGTGGACGACCCGAGCCGGATCGCCGGCACCGACCCGACCGTGACGACGCTGACCTTCGCGCCCGACGAGACCGTCGCGACCGTGCTCGTCGACGTGACCGCAAACACCGTCGAGGATCCGATCAGCAGCGTCGGCATCGCCCTCTCGAACCCGTCGCTCGGGACGTCGGTCGTGGTCCCCGAGGCCTCGAGCCTCGTGGTCGACGACGACAACGACGACGGTATGATCATGGAGAGCTTCGAGCTCCCGGAGGGCATCACTTACGAGCTGATCGATGCCTTCGACGACGGCTTCTTCGACTATTTCGACCGCTTCGAGGCGCCGAGCGAGGGCGGCGGCCGCGACGAGTTCCAGTATGGCTTCGATCTCGATTTCGCGATCTTCGGGCAGGATCTCGACGGCGAGGGCGGCCCATCGAGCGGCATCATCCGGGTCCCGGACCTGCCGATTGTCGAGTTCTCCAACCCGCAGGTCTCGGTGCGCCTCGGCGCGCTGGCCGGCGACCCGCTGTTCACCAACTACGAGGGCAGCAACGGCGTGCGCATCTTCGCCGGGGTCGATGGCGGCGCGCGCGAGCTGATCGGGCAGTTCTCCCCGAGCGGCGATGAGGGCGATCTCGAGCTCGGCGATCTGCGGCTCGACGCGGATTTCGACGGCATCGGCGAGGGTGCGCGGCTGACCGAGACGCTCGTGCCCTTCACCTTCGACATCCCGGGCTCGGGCCTCTTCGTGGATATCGAGATCGAGATCGACTCGAATGCGGGCTTCGAGCCCATCGTGGTCGACAAGGTGACGGTCGCCGACACCGGCAATATCGAGCCGGAATTCACGGATCTGAAGATCCACGACATCCAGGGCTTCACGCTCCTGTCCGACGGCACCCTGGTCGGCGTGCCCGGCGCAGCCGACGAAAGCCCGTTCGCCGGCGAGTTCGTCCGGGTGCAGGGCGTGGTGACGGCGGATTTCGCGGGCACCGCGAGCCTCGAAGGCTTCTACCTCCAGGAGGAGGAGTCCGACTACGACAACTCGCCCTTCACCTCCGAGGGCGCGTTCATCTATGCCGGCTCGCTCGTCACCCCGACCGATGTCGAGATCGGCGAGATCGTGACCGTCGAGGGCATCGCAACCGAGCGGGACGGCGAGACCAGCATCGTCGCGATCAACGTCGTACCCACCGGCCGCAGCGAGCCGCTGCCCGCCCCGGTCGAGCTCACCCTCCCGACGGTGGACACGCTCGTCGACGCGGATGGCGATTTCCTCGCCAATCTCGAGCAGTACGAGGGCATGCTGGTCTCGATCGAGCAGCCGCTCTCGGTGACCGAGCTCTTCCAGCTCGGCCGCTTCGGCACCTTCCGCGTCAGCTCCGACGGCCGGCTCGAGCAGTTCACCCAGAACAACGACCCGGACGAGGACGGCTTCCTCCAGCACCTCCAGGACATCGCCGCGCGCTCGCTGGTGATCGATGACGGCCTGCGCGTTCAGAACCCCGACGACATCCTGGTCCCGGATCTCGGCGAGGACGGCATCCTGAACGGCGGCGACGTCTTCCGGATGGGCGACACCTACACCGACCTGACCGGCGTCCTCAGCTTCTCCGAGGACAGCGCGTCCGGCAGCGAGGAGCCCGAGTACCGCATCCACACCCCCGAGGCGACGCTCTCCGCGGACAATCCGCGCCCCGAGACGCCCGAGGATGTGGGCGGCGACATTCAGGTCGCGTCGTTCAACGTGCTGAACTTCTTCACCACGCTCGACGACGGCAGGAGCTTCAACGACAATCCGCTCACCTCGGTGGGTCTGGAGCCGCGCGGCGCCGACGACCTGACGCCCGGTATCACGCCGGACACCGCCGAGTATGACCGCCAGCTCGCCAAGCTCGTCGAGGCGATCATCGACACCGGCGCCGATGTCCTCGGCCTCATCGAGCTCGAGAACGAGTTCATCGATGACCAGACCCTGCCGACCCCGCCTGAAGCACGGCTCCCGCGCACCATCGCGATCCAGGAGCTGGTCGACGCGCTCAACGACGAGCTCGACGCCGAGATCTACGACTGGGTCGAGCCGCTGGACGAGAACGGCAACCTGGTGGAGTTCGTCGGCACCGACGCGATCTCCACCGGGCTGATCTATCGCACCGACACCGTGCAGCAGGTGGGCGACTCGGCCTTCCTGGTCTTCGAGGAGGCCTCGAGCGCGGCGACCCAGGACGTCGCCGATGTGCTCAACCCCTTCGTCGACAGCGACGACCAGCTCGAGAACCTGCAGCGCAACCGCCCGGCGCTCGCCGCCACCTTCGAGCCGGTCGACGATGAAGGCGCTGCGGTGACCATCGCGGTCAACCACTTCAAGTCGAAGGGCGACAGCGGCCTCGAGGATCTCGCCGAAGCGGCGCAGGACGAGCTCGACAACGGTGAGGACGGGTTCACCCAGGAGGACATCGACGCGCTGCTCGCCGACCCGAACTTCGACGCGGGCGACGGCGCCGCCTTCTGGACTGAGGTTCGGGCAGACGCCGCGCGCGAGCTGATCGAGTGGCTCGACAGCGACCCGACCGGCTCGGGCGACCCGGATTACCTGGTGATCGGCGATCTCAACGCCTATCGTCAGGAGGATCCGATCACGGTCTTCGAGGACGCCGACTACACAGATCTCGGCGCGCTCTTCGACCCCGACGGCTACTCCTTCGTCTTCGACGGCCAGCTCGGCACGCTCGATTACGGGCTCTCCAACCCGTCGCTCACCGACCAGATCACCGGCGCGACCGACTGGCACATCAACGCCGACGAGCCGAGCGTCTTCGACTACAACCTCGAATTCGGTCGCGATGAGACCCTCTTCACCCCGGACCAATTCCGCTCCTCGGACCACGATCCGCTGATCGTGGGCATCGAGTTCGACGGCCCGCCGCTGGCGATTGACGACGAGGCGGAGACCACGATCGGCGAACCGGTCGAGATCGACGTCCTCGCCAATGACAGCGATCCGAGCGGCAGCGACCTGCAGCTCGTGAGCGTCACGGATCCCGAGAACGGCACCGCGACGATCACCGACGACAACACGATCCTCTACACGCCGGACGACGGCTTCGCGGGCACCGACACCTTCGAATACACGGCGATCAACGACGCTGGCCGCTCGAGCTCCGGCAGCGTCACGGTGACCGTCGATCCCTTCACCGACGGGGTGAACCTGCCGCCGGGCGAGGACCCGGTTCTGCCGCCGGTGGATCCGGTCGATCCCGATCCGGTCGATCCCGAGCAGCCTGTCGTCGAGGTCAACCGTGCGCCGGTGGCACGCCCGGACATCTTCGTCGGCGTCCTCGGCGAGGTGATCGAGGGCAACGTCTTCGCCGACAATGGCTTCGGGCGCGACTTCGACCCCGACTTCGATCGCATCCGCGCCGTCCGCATCAACGGCGAGGGCGGCGTGATCGGCGAGCCCTTCGAGCTGCCCTCGGGCGCAACCGTCACGCTCGAGAGCAACGGCAACCTCTCCTATGACGCGGGCGACATCTTCGGCGATGTGGCCACCGGAGAGACCGTCACCGACCGCTTCAGCTACCGCATCAGCGATGGCCTCGGCGGGCGCGACTTCGCCTTCGTGGATATCGAGCTGACCGCCCCCGAGCTGGTGACCGGCACCGCGGATGACGACAGCTTCGAGGTGTCCGGCTTCGACGCCGCGGTCAAGGTCGACGGCGGCGCCGGCACCGACACGCTGGTGATGCAGGGCGTCGACTTCGGCGATGCCGTGGTCCGGGCGACCGAGGGCGGGTTCAGCCTCTCGGAGTTCGGCGGCGGCGCGGGTGGGGGCGAGACCGGAGCGGTCTCGATCACCGATATCGAGCAGATCGTGTTCGATGACGTGACCATCACCGTGACCGACGACCCCGAAGTTGTCCGTCTGGCGCTGGTCTATGACGCGGCCTTCGATCGCTTCGGCGATGCGGCCGGGATCGGCTTCTGGGCTGGGGTGTTCGCGGATGGCGCCAGCATCGGCGAGATCGCGGATGTGTTCGCCGAGTCCGACGAGTTCGCCGCGCTCTGGGGGGAGGACCTCGCCAACGAGGCCTATGTCGCGGTGATCTACGAGAACAGCCTCGACCGCGAGCCGGACGATGGCGGGCTCGACTTCTGGACCCAGCAGCTCGATGACGGCGTACTCGATCGCGGCGATGTGCTCGTCGCCTTCGCCGAGGCGAACGAGACGGCGATCCTGCAGGAGAACGAGATCGACGACGGCGTGCTCGTCCTGCTCGCCTGAGCCATCATTCCCTGGCGGAACGACGGGCGCCGGAGCCTCCTCCGGCGCCCTTTTCATTTGCATGGTGCATCGTCGGAGGCCGGGGCGCGCGCCCACCCCATGCGCCGCCCGGGACACCAACTACCGACATAAAACTGTCAATTACTCGCTCCGACAGGATCGCATAGGTTGGCGCGGGTTTAGTGCGCCGGGCCCGGGGACGAGTCGGGAATACCGCGAGGCGCAAGTAAATGTTCAAGCCGACAAAGACCGGCCAAGCCGAGAGGACAGGACATATGGCGCTCATCATCAACGAAGTGTTTTTCGGCCCAGCAGCCGACCTGACGGGCGATGCCAATGGCGACGGAACACGGGAGGCCTCAGGGGACGAGTTCATCGAGATCGTCAACACCGGTCCTGGCAGCGTCGATATCTCGGGCTTCACGCTGAGCGACGATGATGGCGGCAACCCGTTCACCTTCCCCGCGAGCACCATCCTGGCTGAAAATCAGGCGGCCGTGCTCTTCGGCGGCGGGACGCCGACGGGCAGCTTCGGCGGCGCGCTTGTGTTCACCGATGACGGCACCATCGGGACCGGCCTCGGCAACGGCGGCGACCTGATCGAGCTCCGCGATGCGAGCGCCATGCTCGTGGACGCGATCGGCTATGGCAACGCCGGGGCCGTCAGCGGCGACTCGGACCAGTCGGTCACCCGCGACCCGGATCTGACCGGCGACTTCGCCGATCACAGCGCCGCCACCGGCTCCAACGGCGCGCTGTTCTCGCCCGGCACCCGGATCGATGGCTCGGCCTTCCTCTCGGAATTCAACCTGCAGATCAGCGAGATTTGGCCGGGGCAGGAGGGCACCGATGTCACGGCGGATTGGTTCGAGATCGTCAACAACGGCACTGTGGCATGGGTCTCGGGGGTCGACCCTGATCTCTACTACGACGATGCGAGCGCCGACGCGGACGCCGCCGACCTGATCGAGGGGCTGACCCAGATCGATCCCGGCGAGCGCGCGATCGTCGTCATCGGCGACGCAGGCGATGGCGCCACCTTCACCACCGTCTGGGGCGCGGTGGCCGACCTCTCCGGCGTCGAGATCGGCTTCACCGATGGCGCGGCGCTCGGCCAGGATGGCGACACCGTCAACCTCTTCCTCGGCGATCCGACCGTGGCCGTCGACATCACCGACGCCGAGACCTACCCCGACACCAGTGCGAACAGCGGCCAGTCCTTCGATGTCGAGCTCGGCCAGTTCTCGACCGTCGGCAATGCCAGCAACGCGGTCGCCACCGGCGTGACCGGAGGGTCCTCGGGGGATGAGCCCGCGATCGGCTCGCCGGGCAACGCAGAGCCGCTCATAACGGCCGCGGGCGTTCTCGACGTGACCGCGATCGGCGGCTTCACCAGCACCGCAGGCGCGGAGATCGTCGCCTTCGACCCGGACACCGATCTCGCCTTCGTCACGGCCGGCACCGGTGTCGAGGTGCTCGATCTGTCGGACCCGGACACCCCGACGCTGGTCACCACACTGATGCCCGCCGAGGATACCGGCTTCCAGGAAATCGTTGGCGGCAGCGTCAACAGCGTCGCGGTGGCCAACGGGGCGCTTGCCGTCGCGGTCAGCGGCGCGGTCGAGACCGATCCGGGCGTCGTCGTGTTCTACAATATCGCGACACTGGAGCCGGCGATCGGGGCCCTTGTCGGCGCGCTGCCCGACTCGGTGGCGGCGTCGCCGGACGGCAGCTACGTCGTGGTCGCCAATGAGGGCGAAGCAAACGACGAGGACAACGACCCCTCGGTCCTCCCCAACCCGAACGGGTCGGTCTCGATCATCGAGATCGTCGACACCGTCGTTATCGCAAACCCGACGACGTTCGACTTCACCCACAGCTCGATCACCTTCGACGCGCTCGAGGCCAAAGGCGTCCGGGTGGACCGCAGCGCGCCGTCGGCCGCCGCCGACCTCGAGCCGGAATTCGTCAGCATCGTCGGCACCACCGCCTTCGTCACGCTGCAGGAGAACAACGCGGTGGCCGTGATCGACGACATCACGAGCTTCACCGGCTTCACCATCGACGACATCATCGGTCTCGGCACGGTCGACCACGCCCTCGAGGGCAACGAGATCGACCCGAGCGACGAAGACGACGCGATCGACTTGCGGACGGTTCCGGTTCAGGGCCTGCGCATGCCGGACGGTATCGCGAGCTACACGGTGGGCGGCGAGACCTATTTCGTGACCGCGAATGAGGGCGACGCACGGGTCGACGACGATCGCATCGGCGACATCACGCTCGATGCCACCGCATTTCCGACCGCCGCGACCCTGCAGATGGACGAGGAGCTGGGCCGGCTCCAGGTCTCGATCATCAACGGCGACACCGAGCCCGATGGCGATTTCGACGAGCTCTTCGCATTCGGCAGCCGCTCCTTCTCGATCTTCGACGCGGACGGCAGTCTCGTCTTCGACAGCGGCTCGGACCTCGACCGGATCCAGGCCGGTCTCGGCACCTATGACGACGGCCGCTCGGACAACAAGGGCTCGGAGCCGGAGTCGGTCGAGATCGGCGAGATCGACGGGCGCACCTACGCCTTCGTCGCGCTCGAGCGCTCGGATGACGAGAACGGCCCGGGCGGCGTCATCGCCGTCTACGACATCACCGACCCCAACGACGTGACCTTCGACCAGGCGATCCTGAGCAGCGGCGACTTCTCACCGGAGGGGCTCGACTTTGTCGCGGCCGAGGACAGCCCGATCGAGCGGCCGCTGCTTCTCGCCGCATTCGAGGGCACCAACACGCTCGAGATCTTCCAGCTCTCCGACACGCCGCCAAAGATCTTCAACGAGACCTTCGACTATGCCGAGCTCGGCGAGCCCGCGGCCTTCACCGTGACCGACACCAACGGCATGGCCAGCTTCTTCGGCGAGGCGAGCAGCTTCGACTATTTCGGGGTCTTCGACGGCAACGGCGATGGCGGCGACGATTTCGGCACCGATCCGCAGCCGACCAGCACCAACACCTATACCGGCTTTGACGACAACGTGCTGATCGGATCGGATATCGATGGCGGGTCGCCCGCGATCAGCGAGCCGGCCTTCCTCACCTGGACCGGCATCGATATCGCGGGCCTGCAGTTCCTCCAGATCATGGCGGATCTCGCAACCGACGACAGCTCGGGCGCGCTCGACCCGACGGATTTCATCTCCTTTGACGTCAGCATCGACGGCGGCGAGTTTTTCCCGGTGCTGGCTTTCGAGACGGTCGACAACAGCAGCTTCAACCAGCCGAGCTTCCTGCAGGATCTCAACTTCGACGGCGTCGGTGAGGGCACGGCACTCACCTCGAGCGCGCAGTCCTTCAGCGGTGTGTTCGATGTCGACGGCTCCACCCTCGATCTGCGGCTCGCGGTGCGGATTGATGCGGGCTTCGAGGATATCGGCATCGACAACATCATGCTGTTCGAGCCGGACGCGCCGATCGTGTCGATCTCTGCGCTCGCGGTCACCGAGGGCGACCCGGGCGACAACCAGAGCCTGACCTTCACGCTGACGCGCAGCGGCAACACCGAGACCGCCTTCTCGGTCGATGTGGAGTTCGCGAGCCAGGTGGCCGATGCGGCGGATTTCGTCGCCGGCCTGCCCCAGACCACCACGGTCGACTTCGCCGCCGGCGAGACCGAGCAGACGGTCTCGATCGCCATCGCCGGCGACACCGAGCAGGAGGTGTCGGAGGATCTGGTCGCGACCCTCACCAACCAGACCGAAGGCGCGCTGATCGCCACGGCCGAGGCCACCGCCACGATCATCAACGATGACGGCGCCCTCATCACCCCGATCAGCGACATCCAGGGCAACCCCAGCGAGCAGATCACCCAATTCGGGCGCTCCGACGCCTCGCGGCTGTTCGGCGAGGTCGTCACGATCCAGGCCGTCGTGGTCGGTGACCACCAGAGCAACGGCCTCGGCACCGATGGCGACCTGCGGGGCTTCTTCGTGCAGGAGGAGGCGAGCGACGAGGACGGCGACGCGCTCTCCTCCGAGGGCATCTTCGTCTTCGACGGGTCGACCCCGGGCATCGACGTGACCCCCGGCGATCTGGTGCAGATCACCGGCACGGTGGACGAGTTCTTCGGCGAGACCCAGATCGACACGGTCACCGAGATCATCGTGCTGGCCAGCGACCAGATCGGCCTCGTCAACGAGGCGGTGATCGAGTTCCCCGTCGGCACGACCCGCACCAACGCCGATGGCGAGCTGATCGCCGATCTCGAGGCCTATGAGGGCATGCTGGTGACCGTGCCCCAGGAGCTCACGGTCTCGGATCTCTTCACCCTCGGCCGCTTCGGCGATCTGGGCCTGCACGCGGATGGCCGGCTCGAGGTCTTCACCCAGGCCAACGAGCCGAGCGTCGCGGGCTTTGCCGAGTACCAGAACCTCGCGGTCCGCAACACGCTGGTCCTCGACGACGGCAGCACCGAGCAGAACCCCGCCTTTATCCCGTTCGAGATCGGTGCGCCCGATGACGGCGAAGTGGCGGGCCAGCTCGACGCCAATGACCAGCTCCGCGCAGGCGACACGGTGAGCGACCTGACGGGTGTGCTGCGCTTCGGCCGTGGCTCTGGCGGCTCGGGCGACGAGATCTACCGGGTCAACCCGGTCGAGACGCCGGACTTCGTCAACGAGAACCCGAGGCCCGAGGAGGCGCCCGATGTGCCGGGTGCGCTGACGGTCGCGTCCTTCAACCTGCTGAACTTCTTCACCTCGCTGGACGACGGGATCAGCTTCAACGACAATCCGTTGACCGCGGGTCCGACGCCGCTCGAGCCGCGCGGGGCCGACGATCTGACGACCAACGGTGCGACCCCTGCCCCCAACACCCAGGCGGACGATCCGCTCGGCGAGTTCAACCGCCAGCTCGACAAGCTGGTGGCGGCGGTCACCGAGCTGGGTGCCGACATCTTCGGCCTGATCGAGCTCGAGAACGAGTTCCCGGGTTTCCCGGACGCGAGCAATATCGACGGCCAGACAGCGGTCGAGCGGCTGATCGACGAGCTGAACGACGCGCTGCCGGGCGTCGACTACCAGTTCGCCGCCCCGAGCAACGGCGCGCTCTCCGGCGACTCGGGCGATGCGATCACTGTGGCGCTGATCTACGACGCCAACGCGGTCGAGATCGCCGACGGCACCACCGTCGAGGTGCTGAACGACGCGCTCCTCGGCGATCTCGGCGTCGATCCCGGCGTGGCCGTCTTCGACGGCCAGAGCACCAGCCGGGCGCCGATCGCCGCGACCTTCGAGGAGCTCAGCACCGGCGAGACCTTCACGGTCGCGGTCAACCACTTCAAGTCCAAGGGCTCGCCGGGCACCGCCCCCACCGGCGATGTCGATATCGGCGACGGTGTCGGCAACGCCAACCAGACCCGCCTCAACGCGGCGATCGCGCTCGATGCCTGGCTCGACACCGATCCGACCGGCTCGGGCGACGGGGACCTGCTGATCATCGGCGACCTCAACGCCTATGCGATGGAGGACCCGATCCAGTTCCTCTTCGACGAGGGCTATGAGGATCAGGTGGTGCGCTTCCTCGAGGAGGGCGAGGTTGAGTACTCCTTCGGATTCCCCCTCGATCTCGACACGAGCCCGGCGACCCAGGCCTTCGGTGCGCTCGACTATGCGCTGGCCACCGAAGCGTTCTCGGAACAGATCGTGGGCGCGCGCGAGTGGCACATCAACGCCGACGAGGCGTCGGTGTTCGACTACAATCTGGAGTTCCGCCCGCAGGCCCAGGCGGATGGGCTCTTCGACGCCACCCCCTTCCGCGCATCGGACCACGATCCGGTGGTCATCGGCCTCGGTCTTGGCGATCTGCCCGTGGCCAACCCGGACATCGTCCAGGCCACGATCGGAGAGGGCGCGATCTTCGACGTGCTCGCCAACGACCTCGATCCGCGGAACATCCGGCTTGCAATCGAGAGCGTCGAGGACCCCGAGAACGGCACCGCGACGATCACCGAGGACAACACGATCCTCTACACGCCGGATGACGGCTTCTCCGGCGTCGAGACCTTTTCCTACACCCTGGTGGACGATGGGGGACGGAACAGCATCGGCGAGATCGAGGTCAGCTTGGTCTCCGACGGGGCAAACCCGGCACCGGGTGAGGATCCGGTCGGGCCGGTGCCGGTGGATCCGGTCGAGCCCGACCCGGTCGAGCCGGAGCCCATCGTCGAGGTCAACCGCCCGCCGGTGGCGCGCCCGGATGTCTTCCTCGGCGGCGTCGGGGAGCTGATCGAGGGCAACCTGCTCGCCGACAACGGCTTCGGGCGGGATTTCGATCCCGACTTCAATCGCCTGCGCGCCGTGCGCATCAATGGCGAGGGCGGCGTGATCGGCGAGCCTGTCGAGCTGCCCTCGGGCGCCAGCCTCACCCTCGAGAGCAACGGCGCCTTCACCTATGACGCGGGCGACGCGTTCGGCGATGTCGCGGCCGGCGAGACCGTGGCCGACCGCTTCAGCTACCGCATCAGCGACGGCCTTGGCGGACGCGACTTCGCCTTCGTGGATATCGAGCTCACCGCCGCGGAGGTGGTCACCGGAACCTCGGGCGATGACCGCTTCGAGGTGTCGGGCTTCGACACGGCGCTCGAATTCGACGGCGGGGCGGGTGCCGACACGCTCGAGATCATCGGGATCGACTTCGCGAGCGTCGTCGCGCGGCCGAATGCGGGCGGCTTCAGCTTCTCCCAGCCCGGCGGCGCCGGGGGCGAGGGCCGGTCGGTCTCGGTCACGGGCGTCGAGACGATCCTCTTCGCCGACGCGGCGGTCGCCGTCAGCAGCGATCCCGAGGTGGTCAAGCTCGCGCTCGTCTATGACGCGGCCTTCGACCGCCTCGGCGAGGCGGCCGGGCTCGGCTTCTGGGCCGAGGTGCTGGAGGGCGGCACAGGCGTCGGTGAGATCGCGGACATCTTCGCGGCCTCCGACGAGTTTGCCGCGCTCTGGGGCGAGGACCTCTCCAACGAGGCCTATGTCGCGGTCGTCTACGAGAACAGCCTCGACCGCGAGCCGGACGATGGCGGGCTCGACTTCTGGACCCGGCAGCTCGATGACGGCGTGCTCGATCGCGGCGATGTGCTCGTCGCCTTCGCCTGCGCCAACGAGACCGTGGTGCTCACCGAGAACGAGACCGACGACGGCGTGCTCACGCTCCTCGCCTGAGCCGCCCCATCGCAGCACAATCGGCGCCGGATCCCACTCCGGCGCCCGTTTCTCTGGGTGTCAGGCGTTTCGGGCGGTCAGCCGGCGGGTGCGCAGCGCCACGGCGGCTCGGCCGCCTCGAAGGCCGGGTGAACCGCCTGCGTGCCCGGGCCGATGCCATGCATCTCTGCGAGCCCGCCATTGATCTCGAGCACCGCAAGGGCCGGCCCCTCGGAGCGGCGCGGCGCGAGGCTATAGGGCTCCGCGCTGGCGATGACGTTGATCACGCGGCCCGCCTCGTCGAGGAAGATCATGTCGAGCGGGATCATCGTGTTCTTCATCCAGAAGGCGGCCGGCTGCGGCGCGTCGTAGAGGAAGAGCATGCCCGCATCGGGCGCGAGCGCGGGGCGGAACATCAGCCCGCGGGCCTGCTCGGCCGGATCGTCCGCGATCTCCACCGCGAAGGCCACGGGACCGTCGGAGCCGTTGAGCGTGACGGTGGTCTCGGAGCAGACATGGCTCTCGGCGGCACCTGAAGCCGTCGCGAGGCAGACTGCCCAGACGAGCGTTGCGGCGCGCAGGGGTGCGGTCACCGCTTGGCCGACACCCTGAGACCCTGGGAGATCGAGGACGGCGCCACCGCGCTCGCGGCCTCGCGCGCCAACTCCTCGCCGCTCGGGACGATGCCGTCGTCCTCCCCGGCGCCGGATTCCCAGAGGCGCAGCTCAGCCACCATCAGGCCGCGCGGTCCGCGGAAGGTGCGGCAGGCCATCCCCTCTCCGCTTGCCAGGTCCTGGAACCCGCAGCGCCGGACCGTCTCCATATGCACGAAGACATCCTCGGGATTGCCGAACACGTTGACGAAGCCGAACCCCTTCTGCTTGTCGAACCACTTGACCCGAGCGGGCTGCAGCGGACCGGCCTCGACATCGGGCCCGAGGAACTCCGTGGGGCGCACGCGCTCGCTGAACCCCTCATCAGGCTCGGGCTGCGCGGCGCCTTCCTCCACGATCTCGACCAATTCGCGCGCATGCAGGCCCCGATCGCCTCGCGAGACAATCAGCCGCACCGTTGCATTTTCGGGGAGAGACATTTTGCCGAAGGCCCGCACGCAAGATGCATGCACCATAATGTCCGGGCCACCACCTTCAGGAACGACGAAGCCATATCCCTTGACCATGTCGTACCACTTGACCCGACCCGCCACGACACCGCTTGTACCATTTTCAAGACCGTTCAAGCGTAACTCCGTCCGCTGTCGTTGCACCCCCACCCAACCATCAGTATGTCACTCGTCCCGATGTCATAAAACCCTAATCTGAAAAAAAAGTGTTGTCGAGAGCAGACCCCCTCGTGAATGGACGAAAATTGATGCGCAGTGCCCGCTCCGCGAAAACATTGACGACACTTCGATCATTGTTGCTCATGGCGGTTTCGCTATGCTTATCGTCCTGTGACGATTGGGGGGGCTCGGGAGGCTCGGCGCGCGCGCGGCTCGACGAGGACCGACGGTCACAATCACTGGTTGTGGTGCCGCGTCCACCCATACTGGTGGCCCGCGACGAAGCCGAAATCGCCGACACAGTCAACGAGACGGCAGCGATCGACGACGCGTTCTATGCCACGCGCTTCGGCGCCCGTCGACTGCAGGCCGATTCCCTGGCCTGGCTCTCGGGTGCGCCAATTGGACGCGCCTTTCTCGCGCTGCCCGCGCCGCGCGTCCTTGCCCGCGGCGAGCCGGCGGCGGAATGCCCGGCGCTCGGGCTCGCCGGCGGCGACGAAACGACCCCCGACCGGGAAACGGCCGCCGATCTCGCCCTCGCGCAATGTCTGGCTGCGCTGCCAGAGGGGCGCGACTGCGGCTGCCGCATCGTGGCGGTCGACGGGCTGCTGACCGTTCCGCTCTCCGAGATGGCGTATGCGACCGGTGTCGCGACCTGGCTGCGCGCGCCGGCGCTGGGGCTCGATGCTGTGCTCGTGGCAGAGGAGGATCCCGACGGAACCGTTCTCCTCCGCGACCTGCGCGGCCCGGTCGCCAAGCTCGAGCGGCTGGGCCCGGGCCGGGTGGCGCTCGCTTTCGTCGGTGACGGCCCGCGCCTCGAGGGACGCAGCGAACCGGTCGGTTTCCGGCGCGGGCGGATCGCGGAGCGGCTCTACCTCGAGGGGGCAGACGGCGCGCGGGCCGTCGTGCTGATCGGCCTCTCACCCGCCGAGATCGCCGACGAAAGCGATCCGCTGGCTTGGAAAGCGCCTGGGTGAGCCACCAAGAGGCCCGGCGATTCCCGCTTGCCGGCACCACCACGTAAGGGCAGGTTGGCCGCCAGGGGGATCGCGCATGTTCCAGAGCTTCGAGCCGCCGATCGGCGGCGCCGCAGGCGCCGACCGCGTTCGCGCGCTGCGGGCACGCCTTGCCTATGCGGGGCTCGACGGGATGCTCGTGCCGCGGGCCGACGCCCATCAGGGCGAGCAGGTGCCCCCGTCGGAGGAGCGCCTCGCCTGGCTGACCGGGTTCACCGGCTCGGCGGGCCTCGCGATCGTGCTGCCGAAGCGGGCGGCGCTGCTGGTCGACGGGCGCTACACGCTCCAGGCGGACGGACAGGCCGACACCTCGGTCTTCGAGATCGTCCCGACCCACGAGACCCGCGCCGCCGATTGGCTGCGCGCCGCGCTCGGCGAGGGGCAGGTGGTCGGCTACGACCCTTGGCTCCACGGCAAGGCGGAGATCGACCGGCTCGAGACCGCGGCCGAGGGCGCCGGCGCCCGGCTCGCGGCGCTCAAGTTGAACCCGATCGATGCGATCTGGGCCGAGCGCCCTGCCCCGCCGATGGGCGCGGCGCGCGCCCATCCCGAGGCGCTGGCCGGCGAAAGCGCGGCCGGCAAATGCGCGCGCCTCGCCGAGACGCTGGCCCAGGAGCACGAGGATGCCGCGGTCCTCACCCTGCCCGACAGCATCGCCTGGCTGCTCAACATCCGCGGCGCCGATCTCGCCCATGTGCCGGTGGCGCTCGGCTTCGCGATCCTCCATGCGAACGGCCGGGTCGGCCTCTACATGCCGCCCGAGAAGCTCGATGGAGAGCTCCGGACAGCGCTCGGCAACGCGGTGTCAGTCGAGCCACCGGAGCGCTTCGGCGAGGGGCTGGCGGCGCTGGCCGGCCGCCGGGTCCGGCTGGACGAGCAGAGCTGCCCGCTCTGGGTGCGCGACCGGCTGGCGTCGGCGGGCGCCACGGTCGTCTGGGGCGCCGATCCCTGCCTCCTGCCGAAGGCGCGCAAATCCGAGGCCGAGCTCGCCGGCATCCGCGCGGCGCATCTGCGCGACGGTGCGGCGCTGGTGCGCTTCCTCGCCTGGCTCGACGGCGAGGCGGTGCGCGGCGCGACCCCCTCCGAGATCGAGATCGTCGAGCGGCTTGAGGCCTTTCGCGCGGCCGATGGCCGGCTCCGCGACATCTCCTTCGACACGATCTGCGGCTCGGGCCCCAACGGCGCGATCGTGCATTACCGGGTCAACCGCGAGACCGACCGCAAGCTCTCGCCGGGCGAACTGCTGCTGATCGACTCGGGCGGGCAGTATGAGGACGGCACCACCGACGTCACCCGGACCGTCGCCTTTGGCGCGGCGCCGGAGGAGGCCCGCCGGCCCTATACCCTCGTTCTCAAGGGGCATCTGGCGATCTCGGCTGCACACTGGCCGGAAGGGCTGACCGGGCGCGATCTCGACCCGCTGGCGCGCCAGTTCCTCTGGGCCGCCGGTCATGACTACGACCACGGCACGGGCCACGGCGTCGGCGCCTATCTCAACGTGCATGAGGGTCCGGCCGGGATCTCGCGCCGCTCGGGGACCGTGCCGCTCGAGGCGGGCATGGTGCTCTCCAACGAGCCGGGCTACTATCGCGCCGGCGCCTTCGGGATCCGGATCGAGAACCTTCTCGCCGTGCTTCCCGCCACGGTGCCGCAGGGGGGCGACCGCGCGATGCACAGTTTCGAGACGCTGACGCTCTGCCCCTATGACCGGCGCCTTATCGACACGGCGCTCCTGATCCCTGCCGAGATCGCCTGGGTCGACGCCTATCACGCGCGCCTCGGCGAGGCCCTCTCGCCGGCCCTCGACCGCGCGGAGGCCGACTGGCTTGCCGCAGCGACCCGCCCGCTCGGCAGCTAGGGCGCCCGGGATGCTGCGGCGGATCCTGCTCGGCCTCGGCGGCCCACTGATCCTCGGGATTTTGGGGATGCCGTTTTTCGAGCCGACAATCTCGATGCGGGTCCCCCAGGCGACCGCCCAGGGGCTGATCGACGACCGGCTCCCGCTCGAGGCCGCTCCGTTCGGCACCAGGATCGTGGTGACGCGACACGAGATCGACTTTCGCGAGAGCGACAAGATCGCGCTCCCGACCGGCTGACAAAAGAGAACTGCCCGCGCTCCTGCCAAGCAGTGCGGCAACAGGGAGACCCACACGATGACCGAGACCGTTGCCTTCACAATCGAGCCTGCGGCCGGCGTCTATGTCGTGCGCGCGGGCGGTGCCGTGATCGCCGAGACGTCGAACGCGCTGATCCTGCGCGAGGGCGGCCATGAGCCGGTGATCTACCTGCCGCGGGACGATATCGGCATGGCCTTCCTTGAGCGCTCGGAGAAACGCACCCGCTGTCCGCACAAGGGCGAGGCGACCTACTATCACGTGATCGCCAAGTCGGGCCCGATCGAGGATGCCGGCTGGTCCTACGAGGATCCGATCGCCGGGGCCGAGGCGATCCGCGGGCACCTCGCCTTCGCCCATGAGCGCGTCGCCGTGGAGCGGCTCTGATGCGCGCGCTGGCCAGTCTTTCGCTGATCGCGTTCCTCGCCATGGCCGCCACCGGAGCCCCCGCCACCGCCGACGAAGCCGAGCCGCCCACGATCACCGTAACCGGCGAGGGCGAGGTCGCCGTCGCCCCCGACAAGGCGCATCTGCGACTCGGCGTCGAGGCGCGCGACGACAGTGCGGCCCGAGCGCTGCGCGAGACCTCGGAGGGCACCGCGCGCCTCATCGCCACGCTGACCGAGGCCGGGGTCGCCGAACGCGACATCCAGACGGCCGCGGTCACCCTCCGCCCGGTTTACGAGACCTACGACCGCGGCGCATCGCGAGCACCGGAGATCACCGGCTATACGGCGAGCAACATCGTCACCGCGCGGGTTGCCGATCTCGACGGGCTCGGTGGCGTCCTCGACGCGCTCGTGACAGGGGGTGCGAACCGGCTCGACGGCCTGACCTTCGGCCTCTCCGATCCGGCACCCGCCCTTGCCGAGGCCCGCCGCCGCGCCGTCGCCGAGGCGCGCCTCGCGGCCGAGACCTACGCCGAGGCCGCGGGGCTCCGGCTCGGCGCGATCCGGCGCATCTCAGATGCGAGCCAGCGCGGACCGGGGCGCCCGATGCCGATGGGCGTGATGCGGGCCGAGGCGGCGTCGGTGCCGGTGCAGCCCGGCGAACTCACGCTGACGGCGCAGGTGACGGTGGTCTGGGCGCTCGACGGCGCCGAGTGAGCGCGCCCGGGGCCGGGTCGCCTCAGTGGCGGCCCTGCTCGAGGAGTTTCAGGAGATAGGCGCCGTAGCCGGACTTGCGCAGCGGCTCGGCGGTCTCGGCGAGGGTGGCATCGCTCATCCAGCCATTGCGCCAGGCGATCTCCTCGGGTGCCGCGATCTTCATCCCCTGGCGCGCCTCGATCGTCTGCACGAACTGGCTCGCCTGCAGCAGGCTGTCGAACGTCCCGGTGTCGAGCCAGGCATAGCCGCGCCCCATCAGCTCGACGAAGAGATCGCCGCGCTCAAGATAGGCCATGTTCACATCGGTGATCTCGAGCTCGCCGCGCGCCGATGGTTTTACCGCGGCCGCGATGTCGAGAACGTCGTTGTCGTAGAAATAGAGCCCGGTGACCGCGAAGGAGGATTTCGGCTTGGCCGGCTTCTCCTCGATATCCACCGCGCGGCCCTCGGCATCGAAGCTCACCACGCCGTAGCGCTCGGGGTCGGTCACCTGGTAGCCGAAGACCGTCGCGCCGCGCTCCCGCTCGGCCGTGCGCGCGAGAAGCTCCGAGAACCCGCCGCCGTAGAAGATGTTGTCGCCGAGGACGAGCGCGACCCGGTCGGTGCCGACGAAGTCGCGCCCGATGGTGAAGGCCTGCGCCAGCCCCTCGGGCCGCGGCTGCTCGGCATAGGAGAGCGAGATGCCCCATTGCGAGCCGTCGCCGAGCAGGCGCCGGAACTGGGGCGCGTCATGCGGCGTGGTGATCACCAGAACGTCGCGGATGCCGGCGATCATCAGAACCGACAGCGGATAGTAGATCATCGGCTTGTCGTAGACCGGCAGGAGCTGCTTCGAGACCCCGAGCGTGATCGGATGCAGCCGCGTGCCCGACCCGCCCGCCAGAATAATGCCCTTCATCACACCCTCCGCAAATCACGCCCGCGCGGCATAGCCGATCGCCGGGGTCGAGGCCAGCCTGCGGGGCGTCGCCCGTGGCTTGAGGCCCCCGCCCTTGGATGGCTAGAAGCGCGGCATGGTTAGGGCAGAGGATCTTGACGGCGACGTGGCGTGGATCGGGCCGGGCGAGGATCTCGCGGCGCCGGAGCGGTTCGGCATGCGGGCGGCGTGGCTCGCGCGGGCGGCAGCCCTCGGTCTGCCGGTGCCGCCGGCGCTTTCGATCGCGCCCGGAGCGATGGCCGATCCCGCGCGCGCGCGGCGGGTGGCAGAGCTCTGGGCCGCGCGGATGTCGGGCGACCCGGTGGCGGCGCTGCGGCCGGGCACATCGGGGCTCGGGGCGGCGGCGCCAGCGATCCTCGGCCTCGGGGCCGCGATCGCGGGGGACCGGCTCGCTGAGCGTCTCGGTGCGCGCGGGGCGGGCGATCTCCGCCGGCGCGCGGTCACGGCCTATGCGCGCCATGTGCTCCGCCTCGATGCCGACGCGCTCGAGGCGCTGATGCATGACCGGCTCCGCAGCCTCGGGGTCGAGACCGAGGATGCGCTGCCGGCCGAGGAGCACCACGCCCTCGCCGAGGCGGTGCTCGAGCGTGTGGCGGCCGCCGGTCACCGGATCCCGGACGATCCTGCCGAGGCGATCGCCGCCGCGCTCTCGGCGCAGGCCAGCGCCCTCGCCGCCCCCCGGGCCGAAGCCCGCCTCAGGCTCCGGGGCATCGGGTCGGACACCCCGCGCGGTCTGATCCTCCAGGCGATGGCCTATGGCATCGGCCGCGGTCTGTCGGGCAGCGGCATCGTGCAGCGCCGGTGCGAGGACACCGGACGGGTGGTGGATCGCGGCCGGTTCCTCGGCCGGTCCTTCGGCGAGGAGGCGCTCTCGGGCGAGCGCGCACCCCAGGTGATGACCGCCGCAGAGCGCCACGCCCGCGGCCTGCCCGAGCCGGCACTCGCCGAGACCGCGCCCGAGGTGGCCGCCGCGATCACCGGGATGGCCGAGCGGCTCGAAGCGGCCTTCGGCGAGAGCTTCGTGCTCTCGGTCGTTGTGGAGGACGGCGAGGTCCATCTCCTCGATCTCCGGCCCGCGCGCCACGCGCCGCGCGCCGCGCTGGCGCTGGCCGTCGATCTGGCGGAGGCCCGGGCGACCGACCGGGCGCGCGCCCTCCTCCGGGTCGACCCCGCGAGCCTCACCGAGCACCTGCACCCAACCGTGGCGCCGGATGCGCCGGCCGATGTGCTGGCAACCGGGCTCGCCGCCTCACCGGGGGCAGCCTCCGGGCCGCTGGTCTTCTCGCCCGATGCGGCCGAGGCGAGCGCAGCCGAGGGGCGCCCGGCGATCCTCGCGCTGATCGAGACCGGCCCCGAGGACATCCGCGGGATGCATGCGGCCGCAGGGGTCCTCACCGTGCGGGGCGGCATGACCTCCCACGCGGCCCTCGTCGCACGCGGGCTCGGGCGGCCCTGCGTCGTCGGCGCCCGGGCGCTCTCGCTCGACCGCGGCGCCACCCGCCTCACCGCCCCGGACGGGCGCGGCTTCGGCGATGGCGAGATCCTCACTGTCGACGGCACGGCCGGCCGGGTGATCGCCGGCCCCGTCGAGACCCGCCCGCCCGAGGTGTCGGGCCATTTCGCGCGGCTGATGGGCTGGGCCGACGACGCGCGCCGCCTCGGGCTCCGCGCCAATGCCGACACCGCCGAGGATGCCGCCGTCGCCCACCGTTTCGGCGCGGGCGGGATCGGGCTCTGCCGCACCGAGCACATGTTCTTCCAGCGCGGGCGGATCGCGGCGATGCAGGAGATGATCCTCGCCGACAGCGCCGAGGCCCGACGCGCCGCGCTCGCGCGCCTGAAGCCCATGCAGGCGGGCGACTTCGCCGCGCTCTTCGCCGAGATGGCGGGCCTGCCCGTGGTGATCCGCCTCCTCGACCCGCCGCTCCACGAGTTCTTGCCGCACGGCGCGGAGGAGATGGCAGGCGTTGCCGACCTCCTCGGCATGCCGGTCGAGCGCGTGATCGCCCGGGCGCGCGAGCTCGCCGAATTCAACCCCATGCTCGGCCGGCGCGGCTGTCGCATCGGGATCGCCTATCCGGAGATCTACGAGATGCAGGTCGAGGCGATCTTCGAGGCCGCCGCCGACGCCGGAACCGGCGGCGCCCGCGTGCGCCCGGAGATCATGATCCCGCTCGTCTCCACGCTCCGCGAGTTCGAAGTGGTCCGCGAGCGGATCGACGCCGTCGCCGCCCGCCATGCGGTCGACTACCAGGTAGGCGTGATGATCGAGACGCCACGCGCGTGCCTGCGCGCCGGCGACATCGCGCGCCGGGCCGATTTCCTCTCCTTCGGCACCAACGATCTCACCCAGATGCTCTATGGCCTGTCGCGCGACGATGCGGGCCGGTTCATCGCCGACTATGTGGCCGAGGGGGTGTTCGCCCATGACCCGTTCCACCAGATCGACGAGGAGGGCGTGGGCGAGATCATCCGCCTCGCAATCGCGCGGGCGCGGGCGGCCGATCCGTCCGTGACGATCGGGCTCTGCGGCGAGCATGGCGGCGACCCCAGCTCCATCGACTTCTGCGAGCGGGCGGGGTTCGACTATGTCTCCTGCTCGCCCTACCGGGTGCCGGTCGCGCGGCTCGCGGCAGCGCAGGCGCGGCTGAGGGCCGGGGAATGAGCGCGCTGGACACGCTCCGCGCCGGCGGCAAGCGGGCGCTGGCCGAGGCACTCGCGGCAGTCGAGGCGCGGGCCGAGGCGGCGGCGACCACAGCGCTGCTCGATGCCGCCGCCGCCGAGCCGCTCGGCCGGACCATCGGGCTCACCGGGCCGCCGGGAGTGGGGAAGTCTACCCTCGCCGATGCGCTGGTGCGGCATTGGCGGGCCGAGGGGCTGACGGTGGGCGTCATCGCGGTCGATCCGTCCTCGGCGCTCTCGGGCGGCGCGCTCCTCGGAGACCGCACGCGCATCGCGACCGATCCGGGCGACCAGGGCGTGTTCCTGCGCTCGATGGCCGCGCGCGACCGGCTCGGCGGGCTCGCCGCGATCACCTTCCCGGCGATGGTGCTGATGCGCGCGCTCTTCGACCGGGTTCTGGTCGAGACCGTGGGGGTCGGGCAGTCCGAGACCGCCGTCGCAGGCCTCGCCGACGCGGTGGTGCTCTGCGCCCAGCCCGCCTCGGGCGATGCGCTCCAGTTCATGAAGGCGGGCGTGATGGAGGTGCCCGACATCGTTGCGGTGACGAAAGCCGATCTCGGGCCGCTCGCCGAGCGCACGGTGGCCGATCTGCGCGGTGCGCTCTCGGTGACGGCGGGCGCACGGGCGCCGGAGGTCATCGCGTGCTCGGCGCAGAGCGGCGCTGGGCTCGCCGAGCTCTCGCACCGCGTCGCCGGGCTCGCGCTCCCCAACCGGGTCGCGCAACTCCGCCACTGGCAGGAGACCCAGCTCACCGAGCGCTTCGGCAGCGCGGTCCGGACAAGCTCGGCTCGGCTGCTGGCGCTGGTCGACCCGGCTCGGCCCTTTGCGTCCTGGGCAGCGCTGGCGGCGAGCCTCGAACGGACCATCGGCTGCGCGGTTGCCGGCCTCACCGATTCGGCGGTCGACAGGCAGATTGCAACTGCACTTCCGTTAACGCCCGATTGAGGGTATCACCCTCGACATCTGGTCAGAGACGCGGCATGCGTCTCGGCTCGATGGTTTATGGGCCCGCTGTTGGGGCCAACCGAGAGGTTTGCGTAATGCGAGCATATGGATCGCTCAGCACGCGTGCGCCCCTGCGGCGTGCGCTTTCGGCTCTGGGGAGTCTGATTCTGTCGGTGGCCGTGATTTCCGGCCCCGCCGCTGCGAGCTCGGGCTCGACGCCGGCGCCCGTCAGCGTGACCGCCGGAGCGGTCCGCGCGCTCACCGCCGCCGTGGGCACCGAGCGCCAGGCGCTGTCGGCCTTCGCCGAGAGCGAGACATTTCGCCATATGAGCCGGCTCTCACGCCGCGCCGGACGCACCCCCGGCGGCAGCGCCGATGTCGCCGCCGAGCCGCTGGCCCGCGTCGCGGCCGAGGACGAGGCCGCCGCCGACGCGATCACCGGCGCCCAGGCACATACCTCGCTCGCGCTGCTCAGCGCCGATGGCGGCGGCGCGATGGATCTCGAGAAGATCGAGCATGTCCGCGTCGGCGCGCCCACCCCGGCCTGGCAATGCCTGTCGGAGGCGCTCTATTTCGAGGCCCGCGGCGAGACGCTGCTCGGCCAGATTGCCGTCGCCGAGGTGATCCTCAACCGGGTCGACAGCGACGCCTATCCAGACACGGTCTGCGGCGTGATCCGGCAGGGCGAGACCCGCGGCGCCGGCTGCCAGTTCTCGTATCGCTGCGACGGCAAGTCCGACGAGCCGCGCTCGGCAAAGTCCCATGAGCGCGTCGGCAAGGTGGCCTGGGTGATGCTGAGCGGCCGGCCCCGGATCCTGACCGACCAGGCGACGCATTACCATGCGAGCCATGTCGACCCCTCCTGGGCACGAGGCCTGGTGCGCACCGCACGGATCGGCGAGCACGTCTTCTATCGCCCAAAACTTCAGCTCTCCCGGCGCTGAGGCCCAGCCCTCGGGGCCCAGTCCTCGGG
>CAYORO010000013.1:0-2991 GCA_964406355.1 uncultured Limibaculum sp. | reverse complement strand
GCTTCAGTCGATGTCGAGCCCGAGATCGAGCACCGGCGCCGAATGGGTGAGCCAGCCGGCCGAGAGATAACCGACGCCGGTCTCGGCGATTGCGGGCGCGGTGTCCGGCCGGATCCCGCCCGAGGCCTCGAGCACCACCCGCCCCGCCGCCATGCCGACCGCATCGCGGAGCGTCGCGAGGTCCATGTTGTCGAGCAGCACGCAGTCGGCCCCTCCGGCCGCGAGCACCTCCGCAAGCTGGTCGAGCCGGTCGACCTCGATCTCGATCTTCATCATATGCCCGGCCGCGGCGCGGGCCCGCGCGAGCACCGCGGCGATCCCGCCCCCCGCCGCGATGTGGTTGTCCTTGATCAGCATCGCGTCATCGAGACCCCAGCGATGGTTGCCGCCACCACCCGCGCGCACGGCCCGCTTCTCGAAGAGCCGGAGGCCGGGCGTCGTCTTGCGCGTGCAGACGATGCGGGCGGGCGTGTGGGCGATGCTGTCCGCCACCTGACGCGTGATGCTCGCGATCCCCGACAGCCGGCCGGCGAAGTTGAGCGCCACGCGCTCGGCGGCGAGGATGGCACGGGCCGATCCCTCGACCGTGACGAGCGGCTGGCCGGGAGCGAGGGGCGCGCCGTCACTGGTCTGCGCCTCGATCGAGAGGGCCGGATCAACAAGCGCGAAGACGAGCGCTGCGGCGTCGAGCCCCGCCGCCACGCCTGCGACCCGGGCGCGCAGCACCGCCCGGGTCCGCGCCGCAACCGGGATCACGGCATCGGAGGTGACATCGCCCGCCCGGCCGAGATCCTCGAGGAGCGCGGCACGGACGACCGGCTCGATCATCAGGCGCGGCAGCGGCGCGAGGCTCATGCGGCCCGGTCCTGTGCGGCGGCGGCCCGGACGTCGAGGGCTTCGTCGAGTGTGATGAGGGTTGGCCGGGCCTGCGCGGGATCGGTCTCGGGATGGTCCCGCCGCCAATGCCCGCCCCGGCTCTCGGTGCGCGCAATCGCTCCTGCGGCCACCAGCGTGGCGGCGGTCGTCATGTTGAGGAGCGCGCGGCACGCCCCTGCACCGACGCGCTCGATCTCGGCGATCTCGGCAAGGGCAGCGCGAAGCCCGTCAGCATCCCGCTCGAGGCCGACGCGCGCAGTCATCACCTGGCGGAGCCGCGCAAGCGCCGCCTCGGGCAGCATATCCGCCTCCGGTCCGCGATCGCCCTCGACACAGGCGGGCGACGGCGCGGCGGGACCGGAGGCGATATCGGCCGCCGCCCGCGCGCCGTAGACGAGCGCCTCGAGCAGCGAGTTGGAGGCCAGCCGGTTCGCCCCGTGGAGGCCGGTGCAGCCGACCTCGCCGACCGCCCAGAGCCCATCGAGCGAGCTGCGGCCCGCCACGTCGGTCTTCACGCCACCCATATGGTAGTGCTGGATCGGGCGGACGGGGATCGGCTGGCGCACCGGGTCGATGCAGGCCCCCCGCGCCGAGGCGGCGACGGTGGGGAAGAGCCGGTCGATCTCGGCGCCGATCGCCCCACGCGTGTCGAGGAACACCCGGTGGCCGGCCATGATGTGGCGGTGGAGCGCGCGGGCCACCACGTCGCGAGGGGCGAGGTCGCCGCCCTCGATCCCGGCCATCACGGGCGCGCCGGTCTCGTCGATCAGCGTCGCGCCCTCGCCGCGGAGCGCTTCGGAGGCGAGCGGCGTCGGGTAGCGGTCGACCGCGAGGCCGGTCGGGTGGAACTGGACGAATTCGGGGTCCTGGATCACGGCGCCGGCGCGGGCCGCCATGCCGAGCCCCTGGCCGTGCACGCGCGCGGGGTTCGAGGTGTCGGCATAGATCCCGCCGATCCCGCCCGTGGCGAGCACCACCGCCCGCGCGCCCAGGAAGACGGGCGCCGACCAGCGGTCCGAGACGCGCCGCGCGAAGACCCCGGCGACGCGCTCCCCGGAGATCGCGAGGTCGTCGACCGAGACGCCTTCGACCAGGCGAATGCACGGCTCGGCGCGGACCGCGTCGATCAGCGAGGCCATGATCGCCTTGCCCGCCGTGTCGCCCTTGACGCGGACCACCCGGTGCGCCGAATGCGCGGCCTCTCGGGACTGGACGAGCCGGCCGCAGGCGTCGCGATCGAAGGGTGTGCCGAGCGCGATCAGGTCCTCGATCCGGGCGCGGGCCTCCTCCGCGACCGAGGCCGCGACCGTGACGTCGACGGTACCGGCGCCGGCGGCCACCGTGTCGGCGGCGTGCGCCGCGGCGCTGTCCTCCGCCCGGAGCGCGGCCGCCACGCCCCCCTGCGCCCAGGAGGACGACGCCCCTTCGCCGAGCGGCATCGGCGAGAGCACCGTCACCGGCATCGGCGCGAGCTTGAGCGCGGTGAAGAGCCCGGCGAGCCCGGCGCCGACGATCAGCGCCCCCTCGCCCGGGCAGGCATTTTCACGGCCGACCATCCGCGTGGCTCGCCCGGTCAGTGCTTCTTCTGGCCGAGGGCGATCATCGCCTCGACCGCAGCGCGGGCCGGCGGGATGAGGTGCTCCGGCACGGTCACCTCCTCGCTCATGCTGTGGAGCGACCAGAGGATGTTCTCGAGCGTGATCCGCTTCATATGCGGGCAGATGTTGCAGGGCCGGACGAACTCGGTCTCCGGCAGGCTCGCCGCCAGGTTGTCGGACATCGAGCACTCGGTGACCATCACCACCTTTTTCGGCTTCTCGCGCCGCACCCAGCCGATCATCGCCGAGGTCGAGCCGGTGAAGTCGGCCTCTGCCACCACCTCGGGGGTGCATTCGGGATGCGCGATGATCGCCGTCTCGGGATCGGCCTCGCGATAGGCGCGGAGTTCCTCGGCCGTGAAGCGCTCGTGCACCATGCAGGTGCCTTCCCACCAGACGACGCGCTTCGTGGACTGGTTGGCGACGTTGCGCGCGAGGAAGCCGTCAGGCGTCATGATGACGGTGTCGCCCGGCATCGCCTCGACCACCTCGAGCGCGTTCGACGAGGTGCAGCAGA
>CAYORO010000012.1:27266-32355 GCA_964406355.1 uncultured Limibaculum sp. | reverse complement strand
CCGATGCGGGACACGGATGGCACAAGCCTTGTCCAGACCGTGCAGGGCAACGTCTCGGTCAACAGTGGCAGCGGGGCCCGCGACCTGGCCATCGGCGGCGCGGGTCTCGCCTGTCTGCCGGAGTACGTCTTCTTCGACGCGGTGGAAGGGGGCCGGCTCGTGACCGTGCTCGACGACTTCACGGTCGACTATGGCGGCATCTTCCTCGTGTACCCGCCGAGCCGGCACCAGAGCGCCGCGATCCGTCATTTCATAGATCTTGTGGTCGAGCACACCAAGCCGGTGCAGCGCTATCGGGAGACGCGCCGGCTCGCGGCCCATAAGGCTCCTGGCGGCAAGCCGGCCCATTAGGTCAGCAACCCCCGGCACCCGACCGCGGCACGGTCCAATGACACGGCCCAATGGCATCGGGTTCGCCAGGGCCTGCGATCAGCCAGGTGTCAGCGCTCGGCCGAGACCCCTTGGGCGGTCGGAGCGCATGGTGTGCCTCCCCGCCTCGCGAGAGATCTCCTCGACGAGCGTCGTGACCGCGTCGTCGCGGAGTCCATCGCGGGTCCGCGCGACAAAGGCGATGGCCGGGGGAGGTGGGAACACGCCCTCGATCACCGCCATATCCGAGGTGACATGGAGCCCGTTCAGCAGGGCAACGCCGAGCCCCGAGCGGACGGCAGACTGAATGCCGGCGGCGCTCGGGCACTCCAACACCGTGTCGAGGCGCGGCCCCTCGGCCGCCTGCTCGGCAAATCCCCACTGCCTGTAGAAACAGTTCCGGTCGAATGACAAGAACGGCACGGGCCGCGCGAGATCCAAGACGAGGCCCGGCGCCTTGACCCAATGCAGGCTGTCCTCGGAAAGGATCAGATCACCCGGACGGATATCGGCGCGAAACACCTGCATCACGGCGATGTCGAGCTCTCCGGCGGAGAGCCAAGCCTGGACATTCAGGCTCTGACTGGTGCGGATCTGCGTCCTGACCTCTGGATAGAGCCGTGTGAACCGGCCGAGGATGCGCGCGATATCGCTCGTGGTCGTGTCCTCGGTCATGCCCACCCGGATGGAGCCGGCGAGCGGCCGCGTGCCGATGGAGGCCAGCGCCTCGTCATGGAGGTCGAGCATGCGCCGCGCATAGCCGAGCAGCCGCTCACCGGCCTCCGTGAAGATCGGCCCTCCCGCGCGCCGAGCCAGCAGGGTGCAGCCGAGCGCCTGCTCGAGCCGCCGGATCTTGTGGCTGACGGCGGATTGCGAGAGCGCGAGATGCTCGGCGGCCCGCGTCACCCCGCCATGGATCGAGATGGCGCGCAGCGCCCGCAATGCGTCGATCTCGAGCCGTCCCGCCATTTCACACTGCCATGACACATGCTGATCCTCATATGAGAATCATTCATTTGCGTCATACGCTAGCGCTGGCTACGCGATCCCGAAAGACGCAGCCGCGGAGCCCAGCCATGTCCCAGATCGCACCGCCACCCGACGACCCCCGCGATGCGGAGCGGCGGCCCGGCACCCCCCTCGACGCCAAGGCAGTGATCGACCGGCGCCGGGCGGTCCCGTTGCCGCAACTCGTCTCCGCGACCTCGGCGGAGATCGGCCTGATCCGCTGGAGATGATGCCGACCCCGACGACCACGATCACTCGCGAGAAGGGACACAAGATGAAACTGCGCGACTTCAAGGCCCTGACCTTCGACGTCTACGGCACGCTGATCGACTGGGAGAGCGGCATGGTCGCGGGGCTGAAGCCGCTGACCGACCGGGTGAGCCGCCGCCTGACCCGCGACGAGATCCTCGAGGCGCATGCCCATTACGAGTCCACGGCCCAGCGCTGGACGCCGGCCAAGAAGTACTCCGAGCTGCTCAGTGTCGTGTATCGCCGGCTGGCCGAGGAATGGGGCGTCAAGGTCAGCTGGGAGGAGTGCGCCGCCTACGGGCTCTCAGTGCGCCAATGGCCGGCCTTCGACGACAGCCGCGAGGCGCTGGCCTATCTCAAGCGGCACTACAAGCTGGTGGTGCTCACCAACACCGACAATCTCAGCTTCTCGGGCTCCAATGCGCGGCTCGGCGTGACGTTCGACGGCGTCTACACCGCCGAGGACGTGGGCAGCTACAAGCCCGCTGCTCGCAATTTCGACTACATGCTGGAGACGCTCGCGCGCCGGGGCATCGGGAAGCAGGACATCCTGCACACGGCCGAGAGCATGTTCCATGACCATGCGCCGGCCAACACGCATGGGCTGGCAAATTGCTGGATCTATCGCCGCCACGACAAGGAGGGCTTCGGCGCCACCATGAACCCGGGCGAGATGCCGCGCACCGATTTCCGATTCAACAGCATGGCGGATCTGGTCGCGGCGCATCAGGCCGAGATGGCAGGGGCCTGAGGGAGCGCCGCGCCGGGGTGCGCCGCATGTCTGACGTCACCCCCGCCAACGCTCTGCGCTAGCGCAGCTCGCCGATCTTGTCGGCGGGCGGCCCAACCGGTGCCGGATCGCGCGCGGCCGCAATCGGCGCCTCCCGCGGCAGGAAGAGCGCCGCTGCCAGGATGATCACCGCACAGACGGACAGGCCGACATACTGGACATCGAACCCGTAGCCCTGACCATGCAGCACCGCGATCAGCGGGACCGCGCTCGACCCCACACCGAGCGACAGCACGTACTCGATCGAGAGCGCGCGTGACCGGATGCTCGGACCGAGATACCGGCCGAGCAACCAGGCCGTGATCGGGATCCCCGCAAAGACGGCAGTCACCAGCAGCAGCGCGAGGCAGATCGCAACCACACCGGTCGCCTGCGCAAGCAGCGTCAGGAGGAGCGCCTGCGCGGCGAGCAGCGTCAGCAGGACGGGCCGGACGCCGATCCGGTCGAGCAACTCCCCCACCGGCAGCTGGGCGAAGGCCGCGACCGCGAAGACCAGTCCCGCCGAGGCGCCGACCCAGGCCACGTCGCTGCCGCCATCGGCCAGCCGCTCCTCGAAGACCTTCGGCAGCGAGATCGTGACGGCGTTGAAGATCAGGCCGCCGAGCAGCGCCGACACGCAGACGATCGCGAAGACGGTCAGTTGGGTCGCGCGCGGATGCGGCTGGTGCGGGGCGGCGGCCGTGTCGACGGCCGGTCGCGTCGGGTCGCGGCGCGCGGCCCCGCGCCAGAGGAGCATGAGGCCGATCAGGATCGAGAGGGCGCCGGGCAGGACGAAGGCCCACTGCCATCCGAAGCGACCGGCGAGCACCCCGGTCACGGCGGCAGCCGCGGCCACGCCCAGATTTCCGAACACCCCGTTGACGGCGAGCGCCCGGCCCGATCGCCGCCCGATCAGGGTGACAAGGGCGAGCCCGACCGGGTGGTAGATCGCGGCGAAAAGCCCGAGCGCGCCGAGGCCGATCATCATCGCCGTCGGCCCGCTCGACGCCGCGACCCAGAGGCTCGCGCCGCCGCAGCCCAGGAAGAAGATCGCGATCAGCGTCATGCGATCCACCCGGTCGCCGAGCCATCCGGCCGGCAGCGTGCCGAGCGCGAAGGCCGCATAGACCGGGGAGCCGAGCAGCAGAACGTCGCCGTAGCTCACCCCCCAGGCCGGGGCGATCGCGAGCGCCGCCGTCGGGAAGATCAGCAGCAAGAAGTGATCGAAGAAATGCGCGAGATTGAGGAACAGGAGGGCTTCGGAGCGGGACATGGCGGGGCCTCGGGGCGTGGGGGGACGCCTTGAGGTAGCGCGCCCCGGCCCATACAGTCTTGCGATAGAATGACAGAAGATACGCCCAAGATGCCTAATCCCGATCAGCCCGATCTGATCGGATTTGCCTGGACCTATCCTCCCGGGACCGAGATCGCGCCCCATGCCCATGGCGCGCATCAGCTCATTCACGCGATCTCGGGGGCGATGCGGGTGTCGGCGGCGGAGCGCCTCTGGATCCTGCCGGTGGGGCGCGCCCTCTGGATCCCCGCCGGTCGTCGGCATGCGATCCGCTGCGAGGGCGAGGTCGGCATGCGGACCGCCTATCTGAGCCCCGCCTGCTCCGGTCTGCCGCGCGAGGTGCTGGCGATCTCGGTGTCGCCGCTGGCCCGGGAGGTGTTGGTGCGGTTGGCCGACAGGGCCGAGGACCGGCTGCGCCTCACGCTCGGCGATGTCCTGATCCACGAGATCGGGTGCGCGCGGGTCGAGCCGCTCTCGCTGCCGGCTCCGTCGGACCCCCGGATCGCAGAGCTTGCGGACGCCCTGCGCCGCGACCCGGCCGCGAAGACCACCATCGCCGAGTGGGCCGGGACCCTGGGGTTTTCCGAGCGCAGCCTGATCCGGCGCATCCGGGAACAGACCGGCATGACGTTTCGCGAACTGCGGCGGCAGACGCGGGTGATGATCGCGATCGAGAAGCTGGTCGAGGGCCAGCCGGTGACCGGCGTTGCGCTCGATGTCGGCTTCGAGACGCCGAGCGCCTTTATCCACGCCTTTCGCGTGGTGACGGGCGCGACGCCCCGCCAGTTCACCGCACAGAGGTCGAGCGATGCCCGGCGGGACTGACCCGGTCCGACGCCGTTAGAGTGCGCTCACTGATCGTCCCCGGGGTGAGGGGCGCCCGCGGCCCACTCACCGCCGCTGATCAGGTTCTCCGTCAGCAGCGCCTCGGCCAGGGACGCCGCCGCAGAGCCGACGGGCTCGATCGCGTCGAGGCACTCGAGGAACGCCTGCTCCCGCGCCCGCCGGATGGCCTCGGCCTCGCGAGCCGAGACCGCCTCGAAGGACAGGCTCTCGCCCGGTCCCATGCGACCGAGCCGAGGCAAGTCGGCGGAGATCACGCAGGCGATCTTTGGGTAGCCGCCGGTCGTCTGACGGTCGGCCAACAGAACGATGGGCTGCCCGGTGCCGGGCACCTGGATCGCGCCGCTGACAATACCGTCCGACGGGATGTCGTAGCCGCGGGAATGCGCGATGGGCGGGCCGCTCAGCCGCACCCCCATCCGGTCGGTCGCGCGCGTCACCTCATAGCGGCCCGTGAAGAAGCTCTCCAACCCGGCATCGGTGAAATGGTCGGCTTGCGGCCCGAGGACCACCCGCACCCGGCCATCGTCCCCCGTCGCGGCGTCCCCCGTCGCGGC
>CAYORO010000012.1:7221-27166 GCA_964406355.1 uncultured Limibaculum sp. | reverse complement strand
CGTCCCCCGTCGCGGCGTCCCCCGTCGCGGCATCCCCCGCCGCGGGCCGTTTCGCCAGCCGCCGCTCGGGGCCGGAAGGGGCGGCGCCATCGGTGAGCGCGAGGCTGTCGCCGCTCGCGAGCGCGCGGCCCTCGAGACCGCCGATGCCCCCGCGGAGATAGGTCGACCGGCTGCCGAAGGGCGCCGGCACTGCCAAACCGCCAGCGACCGCCAGATAGCAGCAGGAGGTGTCGGTGATCCTGTGGATGCGGAAGACCTCGCCGCGCCGCAGCAGCACGCTCTGGGCCGCCGGGACGGATCGCGGCTCCGGGCCGAGGATCTCGATCGGCACCTCGGTTCCGGCAAGAGCCACGCGCACGGCATCGGCCTGCACCTCGAGGACCGGGCCGAGCCATCGCAGCTCGAGCGCCGCCTCGCCCCGGTCGTTGCCCACCAGCGCATTTGCCAGCCGCAGCGAGACCGGATCGAGCGCGCCGGAGGGCGGAAGCCCGAGCGACTGGTATCCCGGGCGGCCCAGATCCTGCACCGTCGTCGACAACCCGCCATCGCGAACCCGCAGATGATCCGTCACGGCGGGGGACCCAACAGCTCGCTCCGATCGCCGCTGGCGAGGCGCGCCGCGATCCCCTCATACTCCTGTGCACCGACCCGATGGAGCGTCACGCGGTCCCCGGCCCGGAGCAGCGCGGGGGCTGCCAGCGACGGGTCGAACAGCGTCGCCGGGGTCCGTCCGACGACATGCCAGCCGGTGGGGTTGGGGATCGGGTAGATCACCGCCATGCCGGTCGCGATCACGACGGAGCCGGCCGCGATCCGGGGAATCGGGTCCTCGCGCCGCGGGATCGCCAGGCTCTCCGGCAGGTCGCCCATATAGGGTTGGCCCGGCGCGAAGCCGAGCATGTAGACATGGAAGGGGATGGCGGTCAGGGCGTCCACCACCTCCTCCGTGCCGAGGCCCGCCCAGGCCGCGACATGGTCCAGATCGGGCGCGCAGCCCGGCGCATCAAAGCAGACGGGCAGATGCCAGGCGCGCGCCTCGGCCTGGTCGCGCCCGGTGTCGGACCGCAGGACAGGCCCGATCTCCTCGATCAGCCGGGCTTGCGTGGTCTCGAGCGGGTCGTAGTGGATGAGGAGCGAGCGGTAGGTGGGCACCGTCTCGACCACGCCGGGGAGGGCCGCGGCCTCCAGCGCCGACCGGAACCGAACCACGCGGCGACTGAGCTGGCGGTCGATCCGATCGCCGAACTGGACGGTGAGCCCCGTGTCGCCGCTCGGAAGGAACTGTATCTCCTCGTCCAACCGTCTGGTTCCTGCGTTTGCGCCGCGACCCATGCAGGCGCGACGCGCCTCCCTGCGCCGTCGAGTTTGGCCGGCCGACGGCGCCTAGGCCAGCGTGTCAGCCATCGGGCGGAGATCGATCCCGGCCTCGGTCAGCGCCGAGCGGATCGCCCGGGCCATCTGCACCGCGCTCGGACTGTCGCCATGGACGCAGATCGTGTCGATGGGCACCGGGATCCGCTTGCCGGTGACGCTCTCGATGGCGCCGTTGCGGACGAACTCGACCATGCGCGGCGCGGCGACGGCGGCGTCGTGGAGAACGGCGCCCTCGACGCTCCGCGGCACCAGCATGCCGGCATCGTCATAGGCCCGGTCGCCGAAGATCTCACGGGCCATGCGCAGGCCGAGCCTGTCGCCGGCCTTCTCGAGCTCGCTCCCGGGGAGCACGACGAACAGCAGGTCCGGCGCCACGGCCTTGACCGCGCGGGCCGCGGACATGGCGAGGTCGGGCTCGACGCATGCCATGTTTCCGAGTGCGCCGTGGATCTTGTAATGCGTCACCCGGGTGTCGAGCGCCCGCGCCATGCCGAGGATCGCGCCGACCTGATAGATCAGCATCTTCTCGATGTCCTCCGGGCGGTCGCCCCGGATCTGGCGGCGGCCGAAGCCCGCGAGATCGTTGAAGCCCGGATGGGCGCCGACACCGACGCCGTGCTGCTTGGCGAGCTCCAGCGTCCGGTGCATCACAACCGGATCGCCGCCATGGAACCCGCAGCCGACATTGGCCGAGGTGATGATGCTCAGCATCTCCTCGTCATTGCCGATCGTGTAGGGCCCGAAGCTCTCGCCCAGGTCGGAATTGAGATCGATCACCGCCATGCGCGCGTCCCCCGTGTCTCGACGGCCCTCAGCCTCTGAACTCGATCACGCTCGGCAAGTACATCACGATCCCCGGAAAGATGGTGATCAGCAACGCAAGGCCCACCATGATCAGAAAGAACGGGAAGGTCGCGCGGGCGATCCGCCCGATCGATTCGCCGGTCATCCCCTGAATGACGAAGAGGTTGAAGCCGACGGGCGGCGTGATCTGCGCCATCTCGACGACGATCACGAGGAACACGCCAAACCAGATCTTGTCGAACCCGGCCGCGAGGATCAGCGGCAGGGTGATCGGCAGCGTCATCACGATCGAGGACATGCCCTCCAGCACCATGCCGAGGACCGCGTAGAACACGAGCAGCAGCATGATCAGCATGAAGGGCGAGAGCTCGAGCGCCGCGATCTCGGCCGCGACGATCCGGGGCACGCCGAGGAACCCCATCGAGACCGAGAGGAAGAAGGCTCCGGCCACGATCAGGCCGATCATCGAGATCGTGCGCACCGCGCCGAAAGCCGCGTCCACCATGTTCCGCCAGCTGAGCGAGCCCTGCATCGCGCTGACGGCCATCGCCCCGAAGACGCCGACCGCCGCCGCCTCGGACGGGCTCGCCAGCCCGCCATACATCGAGCCGATGACCACCACGATCAGGAACAGCACCGGACCCAGATGGCGCATCGCGACGATGCGCTCGGTCCAGGTCGCGGTCAGCGTCTCCTGGGGGATGGCGCCGGGCCTCATGCTCGACCGGACCGCGAGATAGGCCATGTAGCTTGCCGCCAGCAGGAACCCCGGCACGATCCCCGCGATGAAGAGCTTCAGGATCGAGGCCTCGGCCAGCACCCCGTAGATGATCATGATCACCGAGGGCGGGATCAGGAAGCCGAGCGTGCCGGCGCCCGCGAGCGATCCCATCGCGAGATCCCGGTCGTAGCCGCGCTGAAAGAGCTCCGTCAGCGTGATCCGGCCGACCGTGGCGGTGGTGGCGGCCGACGACCCGGACACCGCCGCGAAGAGGGTGCAGCCGAGCACGTTCACATGCAGGAGCCGCCCCGGCAGGCGCGTCGTCCAGGGCGTGAGGCCCGAGAAAAGCGAGGTCGACAGCTTGGATCGGAAGAGGATCTCGGCCATCAGGATGAACATCGGCAGCGCGATCAGCTCGGGCGTCGTCGAGACGTTCCAGGTGAGCTGGGCGATCAGCTTCTCGATCGGCAGGCCCTTGAAGACCGCGAGCCCGACGATCCCGACGAGGTAGAGCGCAAGGCCAACCCAGACGCCGATCCCCAGCGCGATGGCAAGGACGAGCACGATGGTGAGCACGATCAGGGTGGTCATCGCCGCCCTCCTGAGCTTGGGCGGGGGTCACTCGATGCTGTAGCTCGCGCGCGCGGTCTCGTCCTCGGGGGCCTCGCCCGTCAGCAGGCGAACGAGACGCGCGCAAAGCTGGAGCGCCAACAGCGTCGCCCCGAAGGCGATTGCCGATTGCGGGATGACGAGGGGGGTCGCCTCGACCGTGGGAGATACGCTGCCGCGCATGAAGGACTGCCAGGCGAACAGCACGAGCGCATAGGCGAGAAAACTCGCAGCGCCCGCGCCGATGGCCGTCGCCACCACATCCATCCAATGGTTGCCCCGCTCGCCCAGCACACCGCGGAAGAGCGCCACGCGCACATGGCCGCCGGTGTGCATCGTGAAGGCCGCCCCGCAGAACACCGACGCCGCGAAGAAATAGGCGCTGAACTCCCAGGCAAAGCTCAGCGAGATGCCGAGCACCGAGCGGGAGAACACCTCGGCGACGATCAGGAACGCGATGCCGAAGACCAGGATGGCCGACACCGCGCCGGCCCAGCGGCCGAGGGTGTCGATGACAGAGAGTGCGCGCGAAAGCATGGTCGCTCCCTGATATCCAACCCCTCCGCGGCGGGCGCAGAGAGGCCGGTGGTGCCTGGCTCGACCGTCACTTCCGGCCCGTGGCGGCGAAGAACTCGTCGAGCACCGGCTTCGCCTCCGGGGTCGCCTCGAGGAAGGTCGTGATCTGATCCGCCGTGGCGGTCCGCATCGCCTCGAGCATCTCGGCGGTCACCTCGCCGGTCGCCAGGCCGTTGTCGTTCAGGATCTTGAGCTTCTCGGCATCCTCGGACCGGCTCACCTCCCAGAACTGCGGCTCGAGGTCCATGGCAAGCTGTTCGATCGCCGCCTGGTCTTCAGGGCTGAGGTCGTTCCAGGCATCGAGATTGACGGTGATCGCATCCGACGACCAGACATGGCCCGTGGGGTAGAAGTACTGCAGGAACTCCCAGAACTTGCCATCGACGCCCGAGCTCGCCGAGGTGGTCACGCCGTCGATCGTGCCGGCGGCCAGCGAGGGGACGACCTCGCCCCAGGGCAGCTGCACCGAGGTCATGCCGATGGCGTTGAAGAGCTGGGTCGTCGTCTTGTTGTAGGTGCGGATCTTGATGCCCTGCAGGTCGTCGAGCGTCGCCGCCTCAACCTTGGTGTAGATGCCCGGCGCCGGCCACGGCACCATGTAGAGCACCTTCTGATTGTACTCGGCCGCGATGTCCTCGACGATGGGGCGGAAATAGGCGTGCAGCTCCTTCAGCTCGTCATAGCTGCCGACGAGATAGGGGATCGACTCGATGCCGAGGATCGGCTCCTCGCCCACCTGCTGGCTGATATAGACATCGCCGATCGGCACCAGCCCGTCGCGGATCACGGCCAGCATCTCAGGACCCTTGAAGCCCAGCGAGCCGCCGGAATGGACGGTGATGTTGACCCGCCCCTCGGTGACCTTGGCGACCTCCTCGGCAAAGACGCGCGCGTTCTTGGTGTGGAAGTTCCCGTCCGGCCAGGTCGTCGCAAAGTCCCAGTCGGCCGCCATGGCCGAGCCGCAGACCGAAAACGCCAGCGCGCCGGCCAGGGCCAGCGACGCGGACGCCTTGGAGATGGGTTTGATCATTCCCTGCATTGCTCTCGTCCTTGTGTCGTCTGTGGGTGTCGTCTGTGGGGTGTCGTCTGTGGCGTGTTGAGGTGTGGTGGCGCGCCCGTGGCCCGGGCATCTCGTTGGCTGGCGTTCGGCATCGCAGCTCTCTGTCCCGACTTGGCGACCGCGGTCAGGCGGCCCGCATTTCCTCGCGATAGGCGGCCCCGAGGCGCCGGATCCCTTCCCGGATCGTCTCGGGATCGACATAGCTGTAGGCAAAGCGGAGGAAGTTGCCCGGGTCCTCCTCCGGGAAGCTCCGCCGGCCGCTGCCGACCTCGACGCCGTGCTCGATGGCCCGCTGGGCGAGCGTGTCGCTCGAGACCCCTTCCGGCAGCTCGGCCCAGAGGAAGTAACCGCCCTCCGGGCGCCGCACCTGCGCCTCGGGCAGATGCTCGGCCAGGGCCGCGACCATGGCGTCCCTGTGCTCGCGCATCTTGTCGGTGACGAGGTCGATATGCTCGGCCAGCTTGTTGGATCGCATCACGCTCGCCACGATCCGCTGGGTCAGCGGACAGCTCCCGCCATCGGCCTTCTGGAGCGCCATGCGGCGGACGATCTCCGGCTCGGCGATGGCCCAGCCGATCCGCAGCCCCGGCGCGAGGATCTTTGACACGGTCCCGACGGCGATCACCACTCCGGCCTTGTCGAGCGACTTGATCGGCGGCACCGGATCGCCGCCGAAGCGGATCCGGCGATAGGGGTCGTCCTCGATGACGAAGAAGCCGTAGCGCTCGGCCAGCGCGATCAGCTCCTGGCGCCGGGCGAGCGACATGGTGATGCCAGTCGGATTGTGGAAGTCCGGCACGTCGAAGAGGAGCTTTGGCAGGGCCTCGCCGTTCAGCTCCATGGTCCGGAGCCGATGCGCCAGGATGTCGGTGCGCATTCCACCCTCGTCCTGCGGGATCGCGAGGAAGTTCGCCCCGTGGCTCCGAAGACAGGCGAGCGTGGTCATGTAGGTGGGGGCCGACACGATCATCCGGTCGCCCGACTCGAGGAAGACCCGCGCGGCGAGATCCGTCGCATGCTTGGCGCCGTTGGTGACGAGGATGTTGTCGCGCGAGCAGGCGACCCCGTCCTGCGCCACATAGGCGGCGATCGCGTCGCGCAGATCGTCGAGCCCCATCAGCGGCCCGTACTGCATGCTCTCGGCGACGAACCGGCTGGCGGCGTCGGCCGCCTCGAGGGACAGATCGGGCAGGATGGGCGGATAGGCGGAGCCGACCGAGAGGATGATCGCGCCCTCGGCATGGTCGTAGACCGAGTCACCCGCTTTCGCCGCGCGACGGGCAAACGCCCGCTGATCGATGCCCATCCCTGTCCCCTGGTTTGACCGCCTGCGCCGTCCGCTATATTATATATAATATGCAGCGGGCGACACTGTAAACTCGGAATCTGGGAACAGCATGCTGAGCGAACTCGATGACGGCTTCCCCGCCCATCTCACCAAGCGCGAGGTGGCCGAGCTGTCGATCCGAAACGCGATCGAGACCGGCCTGTACAAGCCCGGCCAGATCATCAGTCAGCGCCAGATCACCGAAGATCTCGGCCTGAGCGTCACGCCGATCCGCGAGGCGATCCTGGTGCTCAGCAGCAACGGGATCGTGGAGCGCCACTCCCATCACAGCATTCGCGTGACCGAGATGGGTCCCGACCGGCTGCGCGACATCTTCCATGTCCGCCGGCTCCTGGAGGAGGAGGCGGTCGCGCTCTGTATCGAGCATGTCGACGACGCGCTGATCGCCCGGCTCCGGGACCTGAACGGCAGGTTGGAGGCGATGGTGGAGGCGCCGCGACCCCGCCTCGTCAACACCCTGGACCGCGAGTTTCACACCGCGATCTTCGCCACCTCGCGGAACGAGGCGCTGGTCTGGGCGATCGACCGGGTGAAGTCCTCATTCCCGATGTATGCGCTGTGGCGCGAGCCCGGTCGCCTGGCGGTCTCGGTCCGCGAGCACAGCCGGCTCATCTCGAGCCTGGCTGCGAGAGACCGCGAGGCGGTCGTGGCGGCGCAGCGGGCCCATCTCGACGGCGGGCTCCTGGCCACGGTCGCCTTCGTCGAACGCATGGCGCAGCGGGACGGCTGACCCGGCGATCGAGCGCGAAGCGGATGGCGGGCGCCCCCTACATCGGGCTCGGTCGGCCCCGGCGCAGCCGCGCGCTCGACCTCTGGAGCTCGAACAGGGCCCGCACGGTGACCGCGAGAATGACGATGGTTCCCCCCGTGAGCGTCAGGCCCGTCGGCACCTCGTTGACGAAGATCCAGACCCAGATGGGTCCGAGGGCGAACTCCAGCAGCATGAAGAGCGTGAGCTCGGCGGCCGCGAGATGGCGGGACGCCGCGATGAAGAGCGCGTTGCCGGTGCCGGAGAGAACGCCCCCGATCAGAAAGCAGAGCAGCAGGTCGGTCAGGGGAATGGCGAGGTCACCCCAGCGCATTGCCACCGCAAGCGGAATGATCAGCAGTCCCGAGATCATCAGGGTCGGCAGCATGTCGACGCTGCGATGCCGCCGGACGACGACGGCGAAGCCCGAGAAGCAGAGCGCTGTCGACAGCGCCATGACGTTGCCATAGAGCGAGCCGCCGCCGAGACCGTCGAGCATCATCACGCCGATCCCCATCGCGGCCAAGACCATCGTCGCCAGTGTCGAGCGGCGCAGCGGTTCCCGAAGGAGGAGCCAGGCGAGAGCGGCGGTGAAGAACGGGATCGCGCTCATGGTGAAGAGCGTGTTGGCGACCGTCGTGGTGGTGATCGCCTGGAGAAAGCAGATCCCCGCACCGGCCAGCATCGCGCCGCCCAGGAGACCGGGAGCTCCGACGCTGCGGATCCGCGCCGCGGTCTCCCAGCGATAGCGCGCGGCCATGATCAGCGTGATGGCCGTGACGAAGGCGATCGACCGGTAGAGGTTGATCTGCCAGGCATCGGCCACCTCCATGGACCGGATCGCGAGACCGCCGAAACTGATCCCGATCGAGCTCGCCACCATGAGACCCATCGCATAGGACCGCCGCGCACCGGTCTGCCCGGCGGTCAGCTCTGCGGGCTGTTCCGTGCTCATTGGCCCGGGCCGCGCGGCATTAATCGCCGCCACAGATCGTTGGGGCAGCGGGTCGGGGCATCGCCATGGGCCGGGCCATAAGCGGGGTCGCGCGGCGGGCCGGGCCAGGAACCGGGCCGCGGATCGGGCCAGGAACCGGGCCGGGGGGGCGGGGCGGGCAGCATCACTCCTGCCTAGCCCCCGCGGCCCAACCGTGACCACCGAAAAGCGACAAAAGTTTGCGCAAACGGCCAAGCAATTCGCTCAGGTCCTGTCACCGTTGGCCCTCTAAGCCTCGCTCTCCCCGTGGTGACGAATGTCCGACACGCCCATTGCAGCCCAGGCAGGGTCGCCGCTGATCTCGCGGAGCCTCGCCGGCATTGTCTGTGTCGAAGCGGGGATGCTGCTCTTTGTCGGCCAGGACGCAATGATGAAGAGCCTGCTCGGCCCGTTCAGCCTGTGGATGCTGATCTCTGTGCGGGCCGTCGTGGCGGTGCTGGTGCTGGTGCCGCTGATCCTGATGCTCGGGGCCCCGCATCGGATGCTCACGCCGCTCTGGCCCCTGCACCTCGCGCGGGCCGCGCTCTTCGCCAGCGGCTTTTCGCTCTTCTACACCGCCTTTCCGTTCATGGGCCTCGCCGAGGTAACGACGATCTTCTTCGCCGCCCCCCTGATCACGGCGCTGATCGCCGCGCTGTTTCTCGGCGAACGGGTCGGGCTACACCGCTCGGCCTGCCTGGTGATCGGCTTCGCGGGCGTGGTGATCGCGATGAACCCGACCGGCGACACCTTCCAGTGGGTCGCCATCCTGCCGCTGATCTGCGCGTTGACCTATGCGATCTCGCAGGTGATCGCCCGCCAGATCGGCGAACGCGAGACGACGCTCACCCTCGGCCTCTATACGATCTCGCTCTCGGGCGTGCTGATCGTGCCGATGGGCTATGCCGTGAACCAGATGCTCGATCTCGGCCCGGAATTCGCCCATCTGCGCTGGGAGTGGAGCATTCCCGACGCGGCCGGGATCGTCGGCCTTGCCGTTCTCGGCGCGCTCGGCATGGCGGGCTACATGCTGACCTCGCGCGCCTACCAGATCGCGAGCGCGAGCCTCGTCGCGCCGTTCGACTACACCTATCTGCCGTTCGCAGCACTCCTCGCCTATACCGCTTTCGGAGAGGTGCCGTCCTCCCACACGCTGATCGGCATGGCGCTGATCATCGGAAGCGGCCTCTATCTCGGATACCGAGAGGCCCGACAGCTGCGACCCCGGGCGAGTCCGCTGCCCACTGGCGAGGTCGCCTTCGTGCCGAGCGCACCGGTCGGCGCCGTCGTCCACGCATCGGACACACGCAGCGCTTCCGACGAGGATCGCATGTGATCCAGCGTCCCGCGCATTCGGGCCGAGACGCCCCCTCTTCGCGCGTCGGCTGCCTGGCCCGAGAAATCGGTTGACAGAATCATCGACATGGCCCGAGCTGATTGAGTTGAGGGCTGGGAGACGCGCGATGCGCATCGACTACGGCTATAGCTGGTGCCGGCGCACGGACAAGTCCAATCTTGTCTGTCGATGTGGCGAGCTGCTGAACTAATCGAGCTCGGGCTCGCCCTCGTCGCACGACTATTTTGGCGAGATCATGGGGCACCGGGAAATTCCTGGGCCTTGACTGATCTGCTGACGGAGCCGCGCCGGGGTCGACACCCGCAGGTCCCCGGGTGCGAAGCCGCCGCTCCCGAGTTGCCACCGCCCCCGAGTTCCCACCGCCCCCGAGTTCCCACCACCCGTCGTCGCACCGGATCGCATATGGCCGCGTCATGACCGCTCCCCCTACGCCCCCCCGTCTCGCCGTCGATATCGGCGGCACATTCACGGACATCGCCATCGAGATCGGCGGCGAGATCACCTCCGCCAAGACGTTGACCTCCCATGACGATCCGGTGGCGGGCGTGCTGCGAGGGATCGGCTATGCGCTCGAGGGGCTGGATCTGGAGCCAGCGGCCTTCGGCTCGGTGATCCACGGGACGACGCTCGCCACCAACGCGCTGATCGAGCGGCGGGGCGCCAAGGTGGCCGTGATCACCACCGAGGGTTTTCGCGACATCCTCGAGATCGCCTGTGAGCGGCGCTACGACCAGTACGACATCGATATCGAGGCAGCCGACTACCTGGTGCCGCGGGAGCTCGTCTTCACCGTCCCCGAGCGCATCGGGGCCGATGGTCGCGTGCTTCGGCCGATCGAGCTCGACCGGGTCGCGGCGGCCGTGGAGGCCGCCCTGGCGGCGGGGGCGCAGAGCCTCGCGGTCTGTCTGCTGCACAGCTACCAGACCAGCGCCCACGAACACGCCGTGCGCGAGGTGATCGCCCGGATCGCACCGGGGATCCCGGTCACGCTGTCGAGCGAGGTCTCGGCCGAGATCCGCGAATTCGAGCGCATGTGCACCACCGTCTGCAACGCCTACATCCAGCCGCTGATGGGTGGCTATCTCTCCGCGCTGGCGACGGCTCTCGAGGGGGCAGGCTTCGGTTGTCCGCTCTTCATCATCACCTCGGGCGGTGGCATGACCACGCTCGAGACGGCGACCGCCTTTCCCATCCGCCTGGTCGAATCCGGCCCGAGCGGCGGCGCGATCATGGCGGCCCGGATCGCGGCGGAGCGCGGGCTCGACCATGTCGTGTCGTTCGACATGGGGGGCACGACGGCGAAGATCTGCCTGATCGAGGGGCAGACGCCCAAATCCTCGCGCGCCTTCGAGATCGACCGGGCGGAGCGATTCCTCAAGGGCAGCGGGGTTCCGGTGCGCATTCCCGTCATCGAGATGATCGAGATCGGGGCGGGCGGCGGCTCGATCGCGCGGGTCGACAGCATGGGGCGGCTCCGTGTCGGGCCGAAGAGTGCGTCCTCCGATCCGGGGCCCGCCTGCTATGCCAAGGGCGGCGTCGAGCCCACCGTGACCGATGCCGATATCGCGCTCGGATACATCGACCCGGACGGCTTTGCCGAGAAGCGCCTCACCCTGTGCCCTGACCTCGCGCGGACCGCGATCGACGGCCGTGTCGGCGCCGCGCTGGGGCTCTCGACGATTGGCGCCGCCGACGGCATCTCGCAAACGGTCGACGAGGCCATGGCCAATGCCGCACGCATGCACGCGGTGGAGCAGGGCAAGGACCTCGCCGCCTGCACCATGGTGGCCTTTGGCGGCAACGGCCCGCTGCACGCGGCGCGGATTGCCCAGAAGATCGGCGTGCGGCGCATCGTGGTTCCGCCCGACCCGAGCGTCGGATCGGCAGTCGGGTTCCTGTTTGCGCCGGTCTCCTACGAGATCGTGCGCAGCTTCCCCGCGATGGCCAGCAGCTTTCCCCACGCGGCGGTGAACCGCCTGCTCGACGGGATCGGGGCCAGGGCGCGCGAGATCGTCGAGGCCGGCGCGCCCGGGCAGGAGATCACGGTCCGGCGCAGCGCCTTCATGCGCTATGCGGGCCAGGGCCAGGAGATCGAGGTTGCGCTGCCGGAGGCGCCGCTTGGCCGCGACACGTTGCAGGGGATCCTCGCGGCCTTCGAGGCGGAGTATGGCCGGCAGTTCAGCCGGATCGTCCCGGGCATGGAGATCGAGTTCATCAACTGGTCGGTGACGGCCTCCAACACGCCGCCCCTCGCCCGGGCGATCCCGCAGGCGCCCGCGGCGCGGCCGGCCGAGCCGATCGGGCTGCGCGAGCTCGCGATCGGCCCCGCGGAGACGCGTGTTGATGTGCCGGTCTACGCGCGCGCCGACCTGGCGCCCGGGCAGCGGATCACCGGCCCCGCGCTGATCGCCGAGCCGCAGACCACCACCTATGTCCCGGCCAGGTTCGACGCCGAGATCGACGCGGCCGCCAGCATCGTCCTCACCGCGCGCGAGAGGGCGACGGGGCCCGCTGAGGGCGAGCGCTCGGCGATGCGGATGCAGGTGATGTGGGACCGCCTCCTCGCCGTTGTCGAAGAGCAGGCGCAGGTGCTGATCCGCACGGCCTTCAGCCCGATCGTGCGCGAATGCGGGGACATCTCGGCGGGCCTCTTCGACCGCCACGGCGACATGCTGGCCCAGGCGGTCACCGGAACGCCCGGGCACATCAACACCATGGCCGAGACTGTCAGGCGCATGCTGCCGAAGCTCGACCTCGCCGCGATGCGCCCGGGCGACGCGTTCTGCACCAACGACCCATGGATCGGCGCCGGGCACCTGAACGATATCGTCCTGGTGGCACCCATCTTCCGTGATGGCCGGTTGATCGCCTTCACCGCCTGCACCAGCCATGTCTACGATCTGGGCGGGCGCGGCATGGGACCCGACGGCACCGATGTGTTCGACGAGGGGCTCTTCATCCCGGTCTGCCAACTGGTCCGCGGGGGGGAGGTCAACCGCCTGGTGATCGACTTCATCAAGGCGAACTCGCGCTCCCCGATCTCCAACGAAGGCGATGTCTATGCGCTGATCGCCTGCTGCGACGTGGCGGCGCTGCGGGTCTCGGAGATGCTGGAGGAGTTCGGCCTTGGCGATCTCGACGCGCTGGCGGCGCATATCTTCGCGGTCTCGGGCGCGGCGACGCGGGCCGCGATCGCGGCGCTGCCCGAAGGCACCTATCGCAACGAGCTGATGATCGACGGCTATGATTTCGAGATCAAACTCTCAGCCGCGCTCACCGTCGGGGCGGATCGGATCACGGTGGATCTCGCGGGCAGCTCGGGGCCGTCGGCGCTCGGGATCAACTGCCCGCTCAACTATGTGGCGGCCTATGGTGTGTTCGCGCTCCGCTGCCTCGTGGGACCGGAGGTGCCCAACAACGCGGCCTCGCTCGCCCCCTTCGTGTTCACCGCGCCCGAGGGCTCGATCGTCAACGCGGTGCCGCCGGCGCCAGTCGCGATGCGGCATACGGTCGGGCAGATGGTGGCGGATCTCGTGCTCGGCGCGCTGCACGAGGCGGTGCCGGGCCGAGCGCCCGCCGAGGGTGCGACCTGCCTGTGGGACCTGCCGATCCGCAGCACCGCCGCTGCCTCGATGCCCGGCAGCCCGGCCACCGCCTTCGCGACCGAGTTCTCCCATTCCGGCGGCACCGGCGCGCGCCCGACCAAGGACGGGCTCTCGGCCACCGCCTTCCCGAGCGGCGTCTACGGCACATCGACGGAGATCGCCGAGACCACCGCGCCTGTGCGGTATCTGCGCCGCGAGCTGATCCCCGACAGCGGCGGCGCCGGGCGCCATCGCGGCGGCCTCGGCCAGCGGATCGAGATGGAGAGCAGCGAGGGCGCCGACATTCTGCTCCTGGCCGGCGTCGAGCGGACCAAGTTTCCCGCACGCGGGCGCGCCGGGGGTCTCAACGGCGCGGTGGGCCGCATCGAGCTCCGCTCGGGCGCCGTCCTCCGAAGCAAGGGCGAGCAGGTGATCCCGGCCGGCGATGTGCTGATCTGGCAGTCTCCGGGCGGCGCCGGATACGGCGACCCGCTGGAGCGCGACCTCGAGGCGGTCGCGCGGGACGTGCGGCAGGGCCTCGTCTCCCCCGAGGCGGCGCGCCGGCTCTACCGCGTCGTCCTCGACGAGACCGGCGCCGTCGATCTGCAGGCCACCCGCGAGGCCCGGGCGCGCGAGACCGATCTGGAGGACGCCTGACATGTCTCCCCTGCCACCGCCCGGGCGAGGCCGCGCGCGCATCGGCGTAATCGTTCCCGTCTCCAACACCAATCTCGAGCCCGACATGGGGCTGATGGTCCCCAGGGGCGTGTCGTTCCATGTGGCGCGCTCCGGCGGCTACGATGTCGAGGCGATCCCCGACGAGACCCAGATGCGGGCCTATTCGGACAGCGGCATCGAGGCGGAGCTCGACCAGCTCTGCCCCGCCGCCCCGGATGCCATCCTCTACGGGTGCACTTCGGCCACCCTGGCGCAGGGACCCGCCTATGACCGCGCCTATCGCGCGCGGATCGAGGCCCGCGCCGGAGTGCCCGCGATCACCGCCGCCTCGGCGCTCGCCTGGGGGCTCGAGCGCCTGGGGGCCCGGCGCTTCGCGTTCACCTCGCCCTATGTCGCGGCGCTGAATGATCTGGCGATCGGCTTTCTGGAGGCGGGCGGAGCGGCCTGTGTCGGGCGCGCGGACACCGAACACCCCTGGGACAACCGCGAGATGGGCGCGGCGACGCCGGAGACGGTGATCGAGATGGCCCGGCGCGCCGACCGTCCGCATGCCGAGGTGCTGGTGATCTCCTGCACGGATTTTCGCGCGCTCGAGGCGGTCGAGACCCTCGAGCGGACCCTGGCCAAGCCCGTGATCACCAGCAATCAGGCGATGATGGTCTGGGCGCTCGCAACGCTGCGACTGCCGGTCGAGGGCTCGATCCTCGCCGCCCATGCGCTCGTGCAGCGCGCCGCGAGGCCCGAGGCGATCGCCGATGGCAACCGCCGTCCCGGCGAGCCGGATCGGGATCTCGACCACAAGGGAGCGACCGCATGACCCGGCACCGCCGGACACGGCGCCGCCCGCAGCGCACAGCCGGCGCGTTCGAGCAGCCGCCCTGGCGCACCCTGCGCAACCCGCACCCGCCCATGCGCCTCCTCAGCGACGATCAGGTCGAGATGATCCACCAGCGCTCGCTGAAGATCCTGTCCGAGATGGGCGTCGAGTTCATGAGCGACGAGGCGCGCCGTGTGCTGAAGGAGGCGGGCGCCGATGTCGATGACGACAGCGGCGTTGTCCGCTTCGACCCCGCGCTCGTCGACGAGACCGTCGCCAAGGCCCCGTCGGCCTTCGACCTGACGCCCCGCAACCCGGAGCGCTGCGTGACCTTCGGCGGCGACCATGTCGTCAACACGCTTGTCAGCAGCACGCCGAACATCATGGATCTCGACCGCGGGCGCCGGCCGGGGCCCTTCGAGGACCAGTGCAACCTGATCCGGCTGATGCAGCAACTCAACATCCTGCATATGGGCGGGGTCGAGCCGGTGGTGGCGCTCGATCTGCCGGCCACGTCGCGCCATCTCGACCTCCTCCACGCCTGGCTCACGCTCTCCGACAAGGCGTTCTTCTGCCGCGCGATCGGGCGGGAAATGGTGGTGGATGCTTGCGAGATGCTGGCGATCGCGCTCGGGGTCCGCCGCGAGGAGCTGGTCGGGCGTCCGGCGATGTTCACGACGATCTCGGTCAATTCGCCCCGCAGGCTCGATGCCGAGCTTCTCGACGGCGCGATGGAGATGATGGATCACGGCCAGCCGCTGCTGCTGACGCCCTTCACGCTGGCGGGCGCGATGGCGCCGGTCACGCTCGCCGGCGCGCTCACCCAGCAGAATGCCGAGGCGCTGGCGCTGGTGGCCTTCACCCAGATCTACAGGCCGGGCTCGCCGGTGCTCTACGGCGCCTTCACCTCGAATGTGGATATGAAGTCCGGCGCGCCGGCTTTCGGCACCCCGGAATACGCCAAGGCCACGATCGCCTCGGGCCAGCTGATCCGACGCTATGGGCTGCCCTATCGCTCGTCGAATGTCTGCGCGGCCAATGCGGTGGATGCCCAGGCGGCATACGAGTCGATGATGTCGCTCTGGGCCTGCATGATGGGCGGCGTGAACATGGTCTATCACGGGGCCGGCTGGCTCGAGGGCGGGCTCAGCACCTCCTTCGAGAAGCTGATCCTCGATGTCGAGCTCTGCCAGATGATGGCCGAGATGCTGGCGCTCCCTGAGGTGACGGAGGACACCATCGCGCTCGACGCCATGGAGGATGTGGGGATCGCCGGGCATTTCTTCGGCACCCGGCACACCATCGACCGCTACGAGACCGCGTTCTACCACCCGATCCTGTCCGACTGGCGGAACTTCGAGACCTGGTCGGAGGCCGGCAGCCCCACTGCGGCGGATCACGCCAACCGGGTCTGGAAGGCGTTGCTCGAGACCTATGAGGCGCCGCCGATGGCCGAGGATCGGCGCGAGGCGCTCGACGCATTCGTGGCGCGCCGCAAGGCCGACTATGCGCGCGCAGGGGCGGGCTGAAATGGTGGAGGCAGAGAGCCGGCGCGCTCGGGCGCCAAATCCCATCTGGCAGAGATCGAGCGCCCCTGTGCGGCGGGCTGGGCGGTCAGTTCACCGTGTGTCGGGGGTCGCCCGGCCAGGTCTGCGCGGCGACCCGGGCGATGTTCTCGCCGAGAAACCCCTTGAGGTCGCCGTCCCGCCAGCCCCGGTCCCGCAGGATGCAGACCACCTCCGGCAGCTCGGCCGGCGAGAAGATGCGGATCCCGGGCGTGTCGTATTGCTGGCCGGCGGGCCAATAGTCCGGCCGACTGCGCAGGATCGCGCCGAGATCGGGGGCCGCGGCCATCCGCGGCTTCCAGTCGAGCCCGAAAGCGACATGCTGGGGCCCTGTCAGATCGGCGATGGCCGAGACGTGGTCGGCGAAGGTCTCGGGCGAGATGTCGTTGGCGCCGAGGAAGATGCCCATTCCGTTGACGCCGATCACCCCGCCCGCCGCGGCGCAGGCACGGATCTGCTCGTCCGAGATGTTGCGCTCATGGTCCCAGAGCCGGCGCGGATTGGAATGCGTGAAGACCGCGGGCCGCGCAGACAGCTCGGTCGCCTCGAGGCTCGAGCGCCCGCTCATATGCGAGAGATCGAGGATCATGCCGACCCGGTTCATCTCGGCGACGACCTCGCGACCGAAGGGCGTGAGCCCGGTATCGGCATCGTGGCAGCCGCCCGAGGCCGCATTCCCGAGATTGTAGGCGAGCAGCATCTGTCGGACGCCGAGATCGGCATAGACCGAGATCATGCCGAGATCGCCGTTGAGCGCGTTGACGCCCTCGATGTCGAAGGACACCGCCAACTTCCCCGCGGCGCGGGCGGCATGGATGTCGTCGAGCGTGCGGATCAGGGAGACGGCCCCCGCCATCGCCCCGAGCTTGCGCCGATAGGCGGAGAGCGTGGCCATGCTCTCGGTCCAGTCGAGCACGTCGAAGCCGATATTGATCGAGACATAGTCCACCCCGGCCGCGCGCCAGTCGCCGACATTGCTGAGATCGGCGTCGGGCGTGGGGAAGATCCCGGCATGGGCGTCCCAGACGAGGCTCTCGGCGATCAGGGCGCGTGCCCATTCGATGTCGTCGGTCATCCCGGATCCTCAGCGCAACTCGTCCGGGGGCAGGTGCAGCACGCCCTCGGCGATCCTCGTCGCCGTGCCGCCGACATGGAGCGTGGCGATGGCGCCCGCCTCGAGACGCGCCACGGTCCGGATGGCGCTCGGCCGGTCGATCTCGATCCCCTGCTCGGCGCGGACCTCCGCACGCCCCGACGCATCCGGAGCGACGAGCCGATGGCGCAGCAGATAGACCGTCAGCGCCGCGTTCGTCGTCCCCGCCGCCGCGGACTCGGCCACCCCCACCGCGGGGCAGAAGTCGCGCACATGGACCTGCGCCGCGGGACTGACGGTGTCGAGGCAGAAGGCGGTCAGCGTGTGGGCGTCGATCTCATGGCAGAGATCGATGATGGCGCCGAAGTCCGGCCGGATCGCCGCCATGGCCGCCAGCCCCGCCACCGGCACGACGAGGTGGGAGAAATCGCCCGTCGCGATCTCCACCGGGGCGCCGTCACCAAGCATCGCGGGATCGAGGCCGAGGACCCCGGCCACCCGATCTCGCCCGACCGACACGGCCCGGAACCCGGGCGGCGCCACCGCCAGCATCGGCATCGGCCGCGCGCCTCCTGGCTCCAGCACGATCTGGGCCGGCCCGCCGGGCAGCCGCAGCGTGACCTCGGCAGCGCCGCGGAACCAGCCCCGGTCGAGGCACTCGGCCATCAGGCACATGGTCCCGTGCCCGCACATCGGCAGCTCCTGCAGGGTCGAGAAGAACTGTGCCGTCACGCCGCGCTCGTCGATCCGGTCGACAAAGCAGGTGGCGGGATGGCCGATCTCCATGGCGATCCGTGGGCGCAGCCGGCCGGGGATCCTGCTGGCGTCGCTCAGGATGCAAGCCTGGCTGCCCCCGAAGGCGCGATCGGTGAATGCATCGTAGAGCGCGAAGGGGACGGTCTCGGACTGCGCCATCGCTCCACGCTCTCCGTGAGAGGGCCGATCTGCCCTCCGCTCCACATGCACCCGCAGGGACATCGCGGTTCTTGCGCCCATGGGAAATCAAACTCACGCTCGAATGCAACAGAGGAGGACCACAATGAAGCGCTTGATCATGCCGGCCACGGCGGCGTCCCCGATCGGTCGCCGGGAGTTTCTCTATGGCAGCGCGGCCTTCGGCACGGCGCTGGCGCTGCCCCATGGCGCACCGCGCGCCGCCGAGCCAAAGCGCGGCGGACATCTCCGGATCGGATCGGCCCATGGCTCGACGACAGACATCCTCGACCCGGCGAAGTCGTCCTCGAACGACCTGCTGCAGATGGTCTTCCTGACGATCTTCAGCCACCTGACCGAGGTGGATCAGCAGGGGCGGCTGCAGCCGCTGCTCGCGGAGTCCTATGAGGCCTCGGCGGACGCGAAGACCTGGACCTTCGTGCTCCGCAAGAACGTCAGGTTCCACGACGGCAAGCCCCTCACCGCGGAGGATGTCATCGGAACGATGCGCTATAACGGGGGTGAGCACTCGGAATCGCCCGTCAAGGCCATCGTCGACCAGATCGAGGAGGTGACGGCCGACGGTGATCACGTTGTGGTCTTCACCCTCAAGACCGGGAACGCGGATTTCCCCTTCACCCTTGCCGCACCGCAGCTCGGGATCCTGCCCTTCAAGGACGGCTCCCCGATCGTCGGCGACGGCATCGGCACCGGGCCCTACAAGATCAAGAGCTTCGAGGCCGGCGTTCGCATCGAGTTCGAGCGCAACGACGACTTCTTCCTCGACGATCGCGGCTATCTCGACACGGCGGAGGCGCTGACGGTCGCCGATCCCTCGGCACGGCAGAGCGCGCTGATCGGCGGCCAGGTCGACCTGATCGACCGCGTCGAGCTCAAGACCGTCGACCTCCTGAAGCGCAACCCCGGGATCCAGGTGCTCGATGTGGTGGGCACGCTGCACTACACCTTCCCGATGCGCACCGACACGCCGCCCTTCGACAATGTCGACGTGCGACTGGCGCTCAAGCACGCCTTCGACCGCGAGGAGCTGCTGGAGAAGATCCTCCACGGCTACGGCACGCTCGGCAACGACCACCCGATCTCGCCTGCGGTGCCCCATCACGCAGCGGCGCTCGAGCAGCGGGCCTACGACCCGGACAAGGCCGCGTTCCACGCGAAGAAGGCGGGGATGGCCGACCTGACCGTCGAGCTCTCTGCCGCCGATGCCGGGTTCCCGGGCTCGGTCGACGCCGCGATCCTCTACACGGAACAGGCCGCGCGGGCCGGCATCACGATCAATGTCGTGCGCGAGCCCAATGACGGCTATTGGTCGAATGTCTGGATGAAGAAGCCGTGGTGCGCCTGCTACTGGAGTGGCCGGCCGACCGCCGACTGGATGTTCACCGACGCCTATGCCGAGACATCCGCCTGGAACGACAGCTTCTGGACGCATGACCGCTTCAACGCGCTGCTGACGGAGGCCCGCGCCACGCTCGACACCGCCAAGCGCGGGGAGATGTATTTCGAGCTCCAGCAGATCGTCCGGGACGAGGGCGGCGTCGCCGTCCCGCTCTTCGCCAACCATGTGATGGCCCACACCGACAAGGTCGCCCACGGGCCCGATGTGGCCGGCAACTGGGACAAGGACGGCGGCAAGCTGATCGAGCGCTGGTGGATCGAGGGCTGATCGGCTCACCGCACCGCC
>CAYORO010000012.1:0-7121 GCA_964406355.1 uncultured Limibaculum sp. | reverse complement strand
GCCACGGGGCGCACTGCCACGGGGCGCATCGCCATCCGCCGCGATGCGCCCGCTATCATGCGCCCCCCGCGCAGCTCTGATGGACGGCCTGGATGATCGCACCGAATGCCCACATCGCCCGGATGGCGAGCTACCCCCTGGCCGATGCGCGGGTGCCCGAGGGTGTGACCCGCCACCTCCTCGCGCAGAATGAGAGCCTGCGCCCGCCGAGCCCGCAGGCGCTCGCGGCCGCGGCCGAGGCGGTCTCGCGGGCGGCGCTCTATCCCGACTCGCAGATGGTGGCGCTTCGCGACGCGCTGGGGGAGGCGCATGGGATCGCGCCGGCCGACATCCTCGTTGCCGCCGGCTCGCTCGAGCTGATCGCGGCGCTTGCGCGCGCCTATGCGGGGCCCGGCCGGGCCGTGCTCGTCCCGCGTCACGCCTATCCCTATTTCCGGACGGCGGCAGCCCTCGTGGAGGCACGGATCGACACCGGCGAGGAGACCGGTCACACCGTCTCGGTCGACGCCCTCTTCGAGGCCGTGCGCCCGGACACCCGCCTCGTCTTCGTTGCGAACCCGGGCAACCCCACCGGCACCCGGGTGGCGGTCAGCGAGCTCGCCCGGCTGCGTAACCGGTTGCCCGCCGACTGCCTGCTGGTGATCGACGAGGCTTACGGCGAGTTCTCGGATCATCTCGCCGATCCCGCCTTCGCTCTGGCGGCGCGCGGCGACACGGTGGTGCTGAGGACGTTCTCGAAGGCCTACGGCTTGGCCGGGCTCCGTATCGGCTGGGGACTGTTCCCGTCCGACATCGCGCGCGAGACCCGAAAGGCGCTGACGCCCGGATCGGTCTCGGCTGTCGCCCAGGCGGCGGCGCTCGGCGCGCTCGCGGACGGGGCCTATATGCGCGAGACCGTGCGGCTGACGGCGGACGGGCGTGCGGCGGCCGCAGCCGCGCTCGAGGCGATCGGCCTGCCCGTGGTCCCCAGCATCACCAACTTCCTCCTGATCGATTTCGGGACGGCCGATGCCGCCCTTGGCATCGACCGTGCACTCCGTGCGGGCGGGGTCGTGGCGCGCCTCCAGGCCGGCGCAGATCTCCCCGGCGCGATCAGGCTGACGATCGGGCCGCCACCGGCGATGGGCACCGCACTGTCCCTCCTCCGGCAATGGGCCATCACCACCCCATGACGATGCCCGAGAGCTGAGATCAGCCGGACCTCTCGAGGGCGCAGAGGATTGGCAAGGCGATCCCGCCAGACTGCCCTAGAGCGCCAGCAGCAATCCGGTGCCGAGCACGACGGCGACCGACTTGGCGACCTCGGTGATGTTGGTGACGGCGCTGTCGTAGCACGCGATGGCGTCGCCCGGCATCAGATAGGGATCGAGCTCGTCCCGATCGGCCCGTCGCAAGAGGTCTTCGAGGCGCCGTTCGATCACGATCGACTGGCCGGTGATCGGGTTGCGGCTGAAGAGAACGGCATAGCGGTCTGCATTGGTCAGCGCCGCGCCGCCGACGCAGTTCATGTTCACGGCCGCCTGGAGGAAGCGGGTGCCGTAGGGCATCTGGCGTGTCTCGCGCCCGATCGCCGAGAGCGCGTTGGCATCGGCCGGCTTGGTGAGGTTTGACATATAGACGCTCACGCCAGGAGGCGAGACGGCGTTGGACACCATCAGGGCCTCTTGGAAACAGCCGCGAGAGGGCACCTCGATCCGGTCACCGGTGACGAGGGTTGCGTCTTCGAACGCCCGGCCTTCCATCACACCGCGCATGTCCAGCACCCGGGACTTCCCCGCGCGGGTGAGCCGGACCGTCGACAGATCGGCATCGGGTCGCACACCGCCCGCGGCGCGCAATGCCGCGCTCAGGCTCCGCGCGCTGCCATCCGCGCCCATGGCCAGCTGACGGGTCGGGTCGCGATCCTCGCCGCTTGTCCCGCCGACCCCGTGGGGGCCCGGCTGGAAGACCGCGCCCACGACCGAGACGCGTGCGCCCGCGGGGTCGGTCAGCCGGACGGAGACCCGCGGGGCCCGGCGATACAGACCCTCGCGCACGAGCCGGTCGGCGATAGCGCTCTCAAGGCTCGGCGCGTCGCGCCCGTCGACCGGGATCGCGGAGAGATGCGGCAAGCGAAGGGCACCATCGGCCGAGACCTCGAAGCTGCCGGTGAAGACCTCGTCGGTGCCGACGACGACAGCGAGCAGATCGCCCGGCGACAGCGCCTCGGGGAGCAGCAGCGCTGGCGCGGCGGACGGGACCGGGGGCGCGGAGGGCGCGATGCATCGCTCGGCATTGAGTGCGGCAGAGCGGGCATTGCGCGCCTCGCGGAGATTGTCCTCGGCGCTGCGATACTGCGCCTGGTAGGACCGGCCCTCGGCGACCGGCTCGACATTCTGCGGGACGCCCGTGGCGGCACAGCCCGAGATGCCAAGGGCGACGGCAATGGCGGTGAAGGCGCGGTGGCGCATGGCGGTCTCCTCTTTCTGCGCTGACGTCTCGGCGATGTGACTAGCGCAGGCCGCCGCACAGCGGGCCGGCGCGGGCGGAGAGTGTCGGCATCCATCGGCGCCGGCTGAGTATTCGAAAGGCTAGTGGCCCGCCCCGTTGGCACCGCCGGATACCCGGCTGCTGCCGCGCGAAGCCGCAGGCCGCGGAGTATCACGATCCGGCAACCGGGGCGGCGTGCCCCATCGCCGGAGGCACATGACATGCGGAGCAAACGGGACAGCGACACCGGCCTTGGGGGCTTTTGCCGGGCCCTCCTGGCCTATGGCGTATCGGAGGCGGCGGCGAAGGCGTCGCGCTTCGGCGTCGTCCTGGCGGTTGCCCATGCCATGGAGCTCGAGGCGATCGGCCTCGCCGCCGCCGCCATGGCCTCGGGCGAGATCCTGAAAGCCATCGCCGAGACCGGGGCCGGCCAGCGGATCATCGCCGCCTCGGCCGACACGCTCGAGGCGACCTGCCGGCAGGCGCATCGTCTGATGTGGGTCTGGTGCCTCGGCCTCGCGGCGGTCCAGCTCACCATCGCCGCGGTCTGGCTCGCGACCGGAGGCGATCGGCTGGTGGGCGGGATGATCGCCCTCCTGGCAGTCGAGTACCTCTTCATGCCGGGCGGCATCGTTCAGGCCGGGCTCGCGATGCGCGAGGGGCGGATGACGGGCACCGCCACGGTGGCGGGGGCGCAGGTCGTGACCCAGAACCTGCTGACGGTCGCGCTGGTGCTGGCGACGGCCCATCCGCTTGCCATCGTGGCGCCCAAGATCCTCTCCGCGCCGGTCTGGCTCGCCGGAATGCGCCGCCTTCGCCCCTGGACGGCCGACCGCCGGACCGCGCCGGCGCCTCTGCGCCCCTTCATCGCCTATGGCGCCCCGGTGATCGGGATCGAGGTGGTCAAGGCGCTGCGGCTGCATGCCGACAAGCTGGTGATCGGCGGCCTGCTGGGGCCGGAGGCGCTCGGTCTCTACTTCTTCGCCTCGGGCGCGGGGCTCGGGCTCGCGACCTCTGTCAGCCAGGCCTTCTCGATCGTGCTGTTGCCGTATCTCTGTCGCGCCGGCGATCGCGTGGCCGCGCTCGGTGGCGCGATGCGGGTCGCGCTTCTCGCACTCGTGCCGGTCGTGCTCCTTCAGGCCGCGATGGCGCCGATCTACGTGCCGCTGCTCTTCGGGACCCGGTGGGCCGAGGCCGCCCCCCTGGTCGCCGTGCTCTGCCTGATGGCGGTGCCGCAGATCCTGTGGTCCGGCGCCGCACAGGCGCTCCGGGCCGAGGCCCGCACCGGGCGCGAGTTCGCCGTCACCGCGACGCTCGCCGGCGGACTGATCGCCGGGACCGCCTTGGCCGCCCCCGCGGGCCTGATGAGCGTCGCCTGGACACAGGTCACCCTCGCCTTCGCCGTCCAGATCGCGGCCGCCTGGCCCGCCCTCGCCGCCGCCCTCCGCGTCAACCCCAGCCTTCGGGAGGCCTGACCATGACCACGCCACGCATCAGCGTCGTGATGCCCTGCTACAATGCTGCCCGACATCTGGGCGCCACGCTTCAGAGCCTCGCCAACCAGACCCTGACCGACTGGGAGCTCATCGCCGTCGACGATGGCTCCACCGACGAGACCCATCGGCTGCTCCGCGACGCGGCGCTCCGCGATGCCCGGGTGCTCCCGGTCCAGGTCGCGAATGGCGGCCCGAGCCGGGCGCGCAACCTCGGGGCGCTGAGGCTCGCGCGAGCCGAGATCGTCGCCTTTCTCGATGCCGACGATCTTTGCGTGCCGACCCGGCTCCAGACCCTGGCCTCGACCTTCGCGCGCGCGACGGAGACGACCGGTCTCTATGGCCGGGTGAGCTTCTTCGACGAGGACCCGACCCGGTCGAGCGCCGTCTCGGCAGTCCGCCGCAATCCGTTGACGACGGAGATCCTGCTTGGCGAGAACCCGGTCTGCACGACGTCCAACCTCGCCGTTCGCCGCGATGCGCTGGAGGCCGTCGGCGGCTTCGACGAGCGGCTCGTGCACCACGAGGATGTCGAGCTGATGCTGCGCCTCGTCGCGCGCGGCGGTCGCATCGACGGCATCGACGAGGTTCTCGTCCACTACCGCACGCGGAGCGACGGGCTCTCGGCCGATCTCGACGCAATGCGACGCGGCTGGCACGACACGCTCGGGCACGCGGCCCGCTCCGCCCCGCTCAGCCCCCGAACCGCGCGCCGCGCCGAGGCGATCCATCTCCGCTATCTCGCGCGCCGCGCGCTCCGGACCGGCCGGGCGCCGATGGATGCCGCGCGCCTTGCCCTGGCCGGCCTGCGGCTGAGCCCGGCCGCCTTCTTCGACATGCCGCGGCGCGGCCTGCTGACGCTCGCAGGCTCGCTCGCCGCCCCGCTGCTGCCCGGCGCGCTGCGCCGGCGTCTCTTCGCCTGATCCTCACGCACACGAAAGGAGAACCCGATGACCGCTCACCCCACGCCCCGCGCCTCGATCATCGTGCCGGCCTACAACGCCGCCGACACGATCGGGGGGACCCTCGAAAGCCTGCTGGCCCAGAGCTTCACGGATTTTGAGATCGTCGTGGTCGACGACGGGACCCCGGACGACACGCTCGCCGTGGTCGCCCGCTACGACGATCCCCGGATCCGCGTCGTGCGCCAGACCAACCGGGGCCTTGCCGGCGCCCGCAATGGCGGTCTCGCGGTGGCCCGTGGCGCCTATATCGGCTTTTGCGACGCCGACGATCTCTGGGAGCCGCAGAAGCTCGCCGCCCATGTGCGCCATCTCGACGAAAGCCCGGATGTCGGCATCAGCTTTGCCGGCTCCCGGCTGATCGACGCCGACGGCCGCTCGCTCGGTCTGGTGCAGGCGCCGAAGCTTCGGGACATCACCGCGCTCGACGTCCTCCGGCGCAATCCGATCGGCAACGGCTCGGCCGCCGTCGTGCGACGCGCCGCGTTCGACCGGATCGCCTGGCGGCCGGCCGGCGACACCCGCCGCTGGTGGTTCGACGAGCGGTTCCGCCAGTCCGAGGACATCGAGTGCTGGGCGCGCTTCGTGCTGACCACCGACTGGCGCATCGAGGGCGTGCCGGGTCTTCTCACGCGCTACCGGGTCAACCCGGGCGGGTTGTCGGCGAACCTCGTCCGCCAGCATGAAAGCTGGGAGCGGATGATCGCGCGCATGTCCGAGATCGCGCCCGCCCTGATCGAGCGCCATGCCCCAGCGGCGCGGGCCTACCAGCTCCGCTATCTCGCCCGGCGCGCGGTGGCGCAACGCGACGGCCGGCTGGCGCTCGACCTGATGCGCCGGGCGCTGTCCTCGTCGCTGCGGCCGCTCGTCGCCGAGCCGGTCAAGACGCTGACCACGCTCACGGCGGCCGGCACGCTCTCGATGATGGGCCGCGCCGGATACACGGCCCTCGAGACCGTCGCCCTCGCGATGCGCGGACGCAGCAACCGGCCCCGCGCCCGAGCGGCCGCCTGAGATCCCGAAAAAGCTGGAGACGCCAAGCCATGACCAAGACCGTGATCCATCTCGTCGACGACGCCTCGCCGGGCGGTGTCACCCGCGTGCTCGAGCACATCGCGACCTGCCCGACGCTGTCGCGCCACCATCGGCACGAGGTGCACACCCTGCGCCGCGGACGCCTCGGCGCGCCCCGGTTCTCCGCGGACGTCATCGTCTCGCACTTCTCGGTGAGCTGGGTGAACCTGCCGATGCTGACCGCCCTGCGCGCGCTGCACCCGGATGCGGCGCTGATCCATGTCGAGCACAGCTACACCGAGGCTTTCGTCGCCTGCCATGCCGTGCCGCGACGCCGCTTCACGGCCCTGATGCGGGTCGCCTACGCGCTGTTCGACCGCATCGTTGCAGTGAGCGAGCCCCAGGCCGACTGGATCCAGCGTCGCGGGTTCGCGCCGCGTGAGCGCGTCGTGGTGATCAACCCCGTCGTCGATCTCGGCCCGTTCCTCGCGCTCGCACCGCGGACCGACGCCGCGCCGCGGGTCTTCGGACTGATCGGCCGTCTGGACCCGCAGAAGGGCTTCGACATCGCGCTCCGTGCCTTCCGCGCGGCGGCGCCCTCAGATGCGCGGCTGGTGATCGCCGGCACCGGGCCGGAGCGCGAGAGCCTCGAGCGGCTGGCGGCCGGAGATCCTCGCATCCGGTTTGCTGGCTGGGCCGAGCGGCCGGAGATGGCCATGGAGGCGTGCGACGCGGTCCTGATGCCCTCGCGGTGGGAGGCCTACGGTCTGGTCGCGCTCGAAGCCCAGGCGGCGGGTCGGCTGGTGGTGACGGCCGACACCGACGGGCTGGCCGAGCATATCCGTGCCGGTGCCGTGGGCGTGGGGGCAAACTCGGTCGCCGCCTGGAGCGACACGCTGCGGGTGCTGGGCTCTGGGCACCATGCAGAGCGGATCCTGATGGCGAGGTTCCGGGCGCGCGCGGCCCAGCGGCGGTTCGCCGATGCGTGGCTCGCGCTGTTCGCGCGTCCGCTCGCAGACGCCACCACCGCGAGGGCCGCCTGAGACACGGGCCATGATCGGCCGCCTTGCGCCGTCGGAGGGTGTCAGGTGGCCGGACGGCCGCTCGCGGCGTGTGATGGATGGGTCGCCCGGCTTTCCGAGCCGCGGCGGCCCGTCGCATCAGGGCCCGTCGCATCAGGGCC
>CAYORO010000011.1:0-34225 GCA_964406355.1 uncultured Limibaculum sp. | reverse complement strand
TGATCTCGTTTCCCTACATGGTGCTCTCGGAGACCGCGCTCAGCTTCATCGGCCTCGGGCTCAAGGACCCGGTCAACTCGCTCGGCGTTATGCTGCAAAACGTCACCAAGGCCGACGTGTTGCTCAATTATCAGTGGTACTTCATCCCGGTGATTTTCTTCATCGCGCTGGTGCTCAGCTTCGTCTTCGTCGGTGACGGGTTGCGAGACGCGGCCGATCCCTATTCGGACCGCAAGTGATGGCGCTGATCTCGGTCCGCGACCTCACGGTCCAGTTCCGCACCGATGAGGGCCTCGTCACCTCGGTCGATCGCGTCTCCTTCGACATCGCGCCCGGCGAGGTGCTGGGCCTTGTCGGCGAGTCCGGCTCGGGCAAATCGGTGACGGCCAAGTCGCTGATGCTGCTCAACCCCGACAACGCGGTCTACGGGACGGAGTCGGGGATCACGCTGACCCTCGGCAACGAGGTGATCGACGTGCTCTCGCTGCCCCCGCGCGGGCGCAAGTTGATCCGGGGCGGCGCGATCTCGATGATCTTCCAGGAGCCGATGGCGTCTTTCGCCCCCGCGATCCGGGTGGGCGACCAGATGGTCGAGCAGCTCCTGATCCACACCGCGCTCTCCAAGCGCGAGGCCAAGGAGCTCTCGATCGAGATGCTGGCCCGGGTCGGGATCTCGGACCCGGCACGGCGGTTCAAGCAGTACGCCTTCGAGTTCTCCGGCGGCATGCGCCAGCGCGCGATGATCGCCATGGCCCTCTCGACCAAGCCGAAGCTCTTGATCGCCGACGAGCCGACCACCGCCCTTGACGTGACGATCCAGGCCCAGGTGCTCGAGCTGATGAAGGAGCTGGTGGCGGAGTTCGGCATGGGCGTGCTCTTCATCACCCATGATCTCGGCGTGATCGCGCAGACCGCCGACCGGGTCGCGGTGATGTATCTCGGCCGGCTCGTCGAGCAGGGGCCGGTGCGCGAGGTGATCCGCACGCCGCGCCACCCCTACACCCAGGGGCTGATCGCCGCGCTGCCGAAGCTCGAGGATCTCGACGCGCCGCTCACCCCGGTGCCGGGCGACATCCCATCGCCGCTGGAGCGGCCCTCGGGCTGTGTGTTCCACACGCGCTGCCCGGCCGCGCTCGGGGCGCGCTGCGTCTCCGAGGTGCCGCGCTTTGCCGAGGCGGGACCGGGCCACCAGGCCGCCTGCCACCTCCTGGAGGACGCCGCGTGAGCGAGGCCGCCCCGATCGTCGCCGCCGTCGTCCCCCCCATCGTCGCCGCCCGCGGGCTCTCGGTGCATTATCCGATCGCGGGCGGGCTCTTCTCCCAACGGCTCGTGGTTCGGGCCGTGGACGACGTCTCGCTCGACATCGCCAAGGGGTCCTTCTTCGGCCTTGTCGGCGAGTCCGGCTCCGGCAAGACCACGCTCGGCCGTGCGATGCTGCGCGCCGCGCCGATCACCGGCGGCACGGTGAACTATGACGACGGCGAGGAGCGCTTCGACATCGGCGCGCTCGACAAGGCGGGGCTGAAGGCCTTTCGCCGCCGGGCGCAGTACATCTTCCAGGACCCCTACGCCGCGCTCAGCCCCCGCATGACCGTGCGCGACATCATCGCCGAGCCGCTCGAGGTGATGCGCCTCACCGAGAAGCGCGAGGAGACCGATGCGCGCGTGCGCGAGATCGCCGGGAAATGCCGGCTCAATCTCGAGCATCTGAGGCGCTTCCCGCACGCCTTCTCCGGCGGCCAGCGCCAGCGCATCTCGATCGCCCGGGCGCTCGTCTCCGGTCCGCGCTTCGTGGTGGCCGACGAGAGCGTGGCGGCGCTCGACGTCTCGATCCAGGCGGATGTGCTCAACCTGATGGGCGAGCTGCGCAAGGATCTGGGGCTCACCTTCCTATTCATCAGCCACGACCTCTCGGTGGTCGCGCATGTCTGCGACCACGTGGCCGTGCTCTATCTCGGCCGGATCGTGGAGACGGCGCCCACGCGAAACCTCTTCGCCGCGCCGCGCCACCCCTATACGCGGGCGCTCCTCTCGGCGATCCCCTCGCTGGATCCGGACGACCGGGGCCATGCCGAGAAGCTCGCCGGCGAGATCCCGAGCCCCACCAACCCTCCCTCGGGGTGCAAGTTCCACACCCGCTGCCGCTTCGTGATCGACCGCTGCCGCAGCGAGGAGCCGCGGCTCGAGGCGCCGGACGGCCACGGCGTCGCCTGCCACCGCTGGCGCGAGCTGGCGGATGCCGCGCCGGGAGCGGTTCCGGCCTGAGGAGGGGTGAGCTTGGCGATCGTGATCCACCACAACCCGGACTGCGGCACCTCGCGCAACGTGCTGGCGATCCTCGAGGCCGCCGGCGCGGAGCCGACCGTGATCGAGTATCTCAAGACGGGCTGGACGCGGCCGCAGCTGCTCGGCCTTTTCGCCGCTGCCGATCTCACGCCCCGCGCGGCGCTCCGCACCACCAAGTCGCCAGCCGTGGAACTCGGCCTCCTCGACGAGAGCATCGGCGACGAGGCGCTGCTCGACGCGATGCTGGAGCACCCGGTGCTGGTGAACCGGCCGATCGTCTGCTCGCCCAAGGGCGTGCGGCTCTGCCGGCCGAGCGAGGCGGTGCTCGACCTGCTCGACCGTCTGCCGCCCGGGCCGATGGCCAAGGAGGACGGCACGCCGCTCATCGACGCCGAGGGCCGCCGCGTCAGCTAGCCCCCAAGGGCCGCTGTTGTGCGGGCCGATGCCTTTGCGGACCAGGGTTGCGATCTGGGTCTCGACCCGAGCGCGCGGCTGACGGACAATGCCGCTTGCCGCAACGTAGACGGCATGGACAGGGGAGGTCGCCGATGGCGCAGGCTTCGCAACGGGACGGATGGCGCATCGGCCGGATGATGATCGCGGCGGGCCTGGCCCTTCTGACGGCCGTCGCACCGCCCGAGGGCGGCCACGAGGCGGCGGCCCAGAGCATCGACGTCCTCCGCTCCTCGGGCCGGGCGGCCGAGCGCGCGATCCGCGAGCAGGTGGGTCGGGCGCTCCGGCCCGAGCTCACGGTGCGCAACGGCTATGACGACCCGCCCCGCGGCATCGCGCTGTCGGCGGACGCGACGCACCTCGCCATCGTCACCGGCGAGGGCGGGCTCCGGATCTTCGATCTCGTCGACGGCCGGCAGGCGCTTGCGCGAGGGCCGGCGCGGCTCGAGCAGGTGGCGGCAGGGGCTGCCGGGCGGCCGGTGCTTGCCCGCGCGCGTGATGGGCGCGTCCTCGGGGCGGCGAGCTGGGCCGAGGCTCCGGGCCGCCCGCTCCCCCTGGCCACGGGTGCCGAGGCGACCGCGATCGCCGTGGCCGGGCGGTTGGCCGTCGCGGGCGGCGACGACGGCTCGGTCACGCTCTGGGACGCCCGCAGCCTCTCGCGGCTCGGCGCAGCACCGGCCACGGGCGACGAGGTCAGGGCCATCGCGGTCGGGTCCGAGGGCGACATCGTGGTCGCGGGCGATGACGAGGGCGGCCTCCGGGTGATCTCGGCCGACGGCACCGCACGGCCGGTCACCGGCGCCGATGACGAGGAGATCACCGCCGTCGCCCAGATCACCGGCGCACTCTTCGCCGCGGGCGACGAGGACGGCCAGGTCGTCCTTTTCGACACCGGCCCCGCCGAGGCCCTCGTGACATTCGAGGCGCATGACGACCCGGTCACCGCGATCGCCGCGCTCTCGGGCGGCTTCGTCACCGCCTCCGACGAGGGCTCGGTGAAGATCTGGGACGGTCGTGCCCGCCTCCAGCGCGAGATCGAGCTCGACTGGGACGAGCCGGTCACCGGGCTCTCCGTCGCCCGCGTCGGCGGACAGGAGCGCATCCTCGTCGCCGGGCCCGACCGCGCGCTCCACCTCTTCGACGCCGCCGGCCAGGAGCGCCTCGCGCGGCTCGTGCTCACGCGCAGCGGCTGGGGCACGGTCGACGCGCGGGGGCGGTTCGACGGCGATCCGAGCGCGCTCCAGGACATCGCCTGGCAGGCCGGCGCGCTGCGCCTGCCCGTCGAGAACCTCTCCGTGCGCTATTTCGAGCCGGGGCTCTGGGTCAAGCACCTCGCGGCCCGCGCCTTCCTCACGCGCCCGGCAGATGTGGTGGAGCAGGGGATCTACCCCCCGCCCGCCGTCGAGATCGACATCGAGGACGAGCCCGACAGCCCCGGCCAGCCGATCGTCCTCGAGATCGAGGCCGAGGCGCGCCAAGCCTCCGACATCTCCGAGATCCGCCTCTTCCACAACGGCAAGCGCGTGCCCGCTGCTGCGCTCCGCGAGACCGACCGCGGCCGGCGCAGCGTCACCTGGGAGGCAACCGTGCCCGCGGTGCCGGGTGAGAACAGCCTCGTCGCCGTCGCGCGCGGCTGGGGCGAGATCGACAGCGTGCCGGTCGAGGAGCGCGTCGAGGTCGGGCGCGGGGCGGCCGGCGGGCTTGCCGTCACCGCCATCGGGATCGACCGCTATGCCGGCCGTGAGCTGCGTCTCAACTACGCGGCCGCCGACGCCTCCGCCATCGCCGACGAGCTGAGCCGGCGCGGGCGCCAAAACTTCGCGTCGATCGACAGCGAGGTGGTGCTCGACGACCGCGCCACCCGCGCCGGCCTCGACGCAGCGCTCGCGGGCCTGCGCAAGACCGCACCGGGCGACGTGGCCGTGCTCTTCCTCGCGGGCCATGCCCGGATGGTGCGCGGCGAGTGGTACTTCCTGCCGCGCGAGCTGACCGATCTCCGCGACGATGCCCAGGTTGCGCGCATCGGCCTCTCGGGCGCCCAGCTTGCCGCGGCGCTCACCCAGGTGCCGGCCCAGCGGCTGCTCCTGGTGATCGATGCCTGCCAGGCCGGGGGCATTTTGGGCTCCTTCGAGGAGTACGGCCAGCGCCGCGCGCTCCAGGCGCTCAAGACCGAAACGGGCGTCGCCGTGATCGCCGCCACCCGGGCCGACCAGCTCGCGCTCGAATACAGCGCGCTCGGCCACGGGCTGCTGACTTACGTGTTCCTTGAAGGGATGCGCCCGGGCGGGGGCGGGCGCCTCGCGGCCGACCAGGCGCCGGCCGACGGGTCGCTGACGGCGGCCGAGATGAAGGCCTATGTCGAGACCCGCGCGCCTGCGCTCGCCGCCCAGCTCGACGCCCGGATCCCGGCCGTGGCGGGCGAGCGCGGCGAGTTCTCCCAGCGCGTGCCGGTCACCCCCGTCGGCGTCGTCCTCGGGGGTGACTTCCCCATCGCCCGCTGATGCGGCCCCGCCCCAAAGGCGTCAGGCGGTGTAGCGCTGGATCTGCGCGCGCTCGGACGGTGCCTTGTGGAAGCGCCCGCCCTTCATGATCGCGAGCAGCCGGGTCTGGTCCTGGAAGAGGCGCACATCGCGCAGCGGATCGCCGTCGACGAGGATCATGTCGGCGAGATAGCCCTCGCGGATAAGGCCGAGCTCGTCGCCCATATTCATGATCTGCCCGCCATAGAGCGTCGCCGCCTGGATCGCGTCCATCGGCGTGTAGCCGAGCAGCTCGACGAAGGTCGCGATGTCGTTGGCGTTGGTCCCCTGCGGCGTCCAGGCGAAGCCGTAATCGCCCCCGATGCAGACGCGGATGCCGCGGCTGTGCATCTTCTTCAGCGTCTCGACGGCCATCTCGAGCTCGCGCTCGTAGAGCATCGAGATCTCCGAGCCCGGCTTGATCCCCCATGGCTCGGCATGGCGCGCGGTGTTGATCAGCCAGGCGAGGCCCGGCGCGACGAGGTGACGGTCCTTCGCCGCCTCGAGCATGTCGAGCGCCTCCTCGTCGGCGAAGCTCGCATGGTAGATGTTCTGGATGCCGTGGCGGACGCACTGCTTCACCGATCCGGCCGAGCGGGCGTGGGCGGCGACCACCTTGTTCCGGCACTTCGCCTCCTTGACCGCCATCGCCACCTCTTCCTCGGCCATCGGGGTCTCCTCGGCCTTCATGCCGGTGATCTCCTCGCCCGAGAGGTTGAGCTTGATCGAGTCGACGCCGTATTTGATCAGCGTGCGGACGACGCGGCGGACCTCCTCGGGCCCCGAGACGACGATGCCGAGATTGAGCCCCTCGTGGGGAATGTGGCTCGGTGCGGCGTCGCCGAGCCCGCCGACGGTGGTGATCTCCGGGCCCGCGGCGAGATATCGGGGGCCGGGGAAACGGCCCTGGTCGATGAACTTTTTGGCGACGACGTCGAGGCGCGGCTTGGCGGCCGCAGCCCCCCGCCCGCCGGTGAAGCCGGCATCGAGGACGAGCTTCGCCATCTCCATGGTGACGAGCATGTGCTCCTCGGTCTCCATCATCTGGATCGGGTCGATGCCCGGCGCGTTGTTCCAGGAGAGGTGGAGATGGGCGTCGATGAGGCCGGGCATCAGGGTGGCCCCGCCGCCGTCGATCCGCTGGCCGGTGGCGCGGGTGCCGCCGACGCTGCCGGCATAGCCGCCATAGCTGCCGCGATCGGCCCGGCGCACCTCGCGGATGCGCTCGCCCTGGACGACGACCTCGCCCGGATATGGCGGCTCCCCGGTCGCATCCAGGATGCGCACATTGGTGAAGGTGATCGCGTCGTCGGTTTCGGGGCGGGCCGCGGCCCAGCTGCGTTCTGCCATGATGTCCTCCCTTATGGTGCCGCTCTTGCGGGGGCGGGTCCCGTCATCTCGGTCAGGGCGCCGGCGAGGAGCCGGGCGGCGGCCTCCGGGGCCTCGACGGTCGGCCAGTGCCCGCAGGCGGGCAGAATCTCGACCCGGGCCTGCGGCAGGTGCTCGGCGAGCGCGCGGGCCATTGCGGGCGGGGCCACCGGATCCTCGGCTCCGGTTATGAGGGCGGCCGACATCGTCAGGCGAGCATGACATGGCGGTGTCATCTCGGCCAGCGCCCGGCACTGCGCCGCATAGCCGCGAGGGGGCTGGCGGAGGAGGCTCTCGCGCACGAAGGCCTCGGCCACCGGCTGGGCCGCGCGCGTGGCGGCCGAGAGGCTTGCCGAAGCGACCGCGGCGGCGATGCCCGCCATCCCCTCGGCCTCGGCCCGGTCCGCGCGGTCGCGCAGTGCCATGCGGGCTGGCGCCGGCGGCTCGAGGATCGCGCCATAAAGGACGAGCCCCGCCACCGCCTCGGGCCGGCGGGCGGCGATCTCCATCGCAACCAGCGTGCCGAGGGAGTGGCCCACCAGCACCGCGCGCCCGATCCCGGCCACGCGCATCAGCTCCGTCACGCCGCGTGCGAGCCCGTCGATCCCGGCGCGCACCGTCCCGCCCGAGCGCGCCGATCCGGCCAGGTCGGGCCGCAGCACCCGCGTGTTCGGGATGGCGGGCAGGAGGGGCGCGAAGGTCGTCGAGCTGCCGCCGAGCCCGTGGATCATCACCACTGCCGGCCCGTCCGCTGGCCCGTGCGTTGGCCCGTCCGCTGGCCCGTCGAGCTCGGCCACCAGGCTGCCGAGGCGGATGTCCATCTCAGAGGGCCGTCAGCGTGTTGGTCAGCGTCCCGATCCCCGCGATCTCCAGCCGCATCACATCGCCCGGCACCAGGAACTTCGGCGGCGTGAACCCGATCCCGACACCGACCGGCGTGCCGGTGGCGATCACATCGCCCGGGCGCAGCGTGATCCCGTTGGAGAGCGCGGCGATGACCCGCGGCACCGAGAAGATCAGCTGCGCGGTGTTCGCGTCCTGGCGGAGCTCGTCATTCACCCAGAGCCGCAGGCGGCAATCGGCGAGGTCGATCTCGTCGGCCGTCACCGCCCAGGGGCCCATCGGGCAGAAGGTGTCCTGCGACTTGCCGATCAGCCACTGGCTGTGCTGGCCCTGCAGGTCCCGCGCTGTCACGTCGTTGAGGATCGTGTAGCCCCAGATATGCTCCAGCGCCCGGTCCTCGGGGATGCAGCGGCCCTCGCGCCCGATGATCACCGCGAGCTCGACCTCATAGTCGATCTCGGTCGAGACCTCGGGGTCCATCACCACATGGGCGTCGGGGCCGACCACGCTCTCGGGCACCTTCGAGAAGATGATCGGATGCTCGGGGACTGCGCCTTTCGCGGCCGAGCTGTCATAGCCCGAGGCGGCGAACTCCGCGGCATGGGCGTGGTAGTTCTTGCCGACGCAGAAGACGTTGCGCCGGGGCCGCGGGATCGGAGCGAGGAGGCGCACCTCGCCGAGCGCCGCACTGGCGCCGGTCTCGGGTGCCTCGCAGCCGATCAGCGCGGCGACGCCCGCCTCGGCGACCGGGTGGGGCGTGTCCACGAACAGGACCCGGTCGTCCTCGATGCGGCCGACCCGGGTCTTTCCCTCATGGATGACAGTTGCGTATCTCATCTCTCCTCCGGGGTCAGGATGGCGGGGTCAGGATGGTCGAAGCGGTGGTCTCGCCGGCCTCGAGGGCGCGGTGGGCGGCGGCGGCCTGCTCGAGCGGCCAGCTCTGCCCGATCTCGATGGTCAGATGGCCGGCGGCGAGCGCGGCGAACAGGCCCTCTGCCGCCTCGGTCATCTCGGCGCGGCTGCGGGTGTAGTGGGCATAGTTGGGCCGCGAGACGGAGGCGGAGCGGGAGACCAGCGCGCCGATATCGTGGCTGCCCACGGGCCCCGAGGCCTCGCCATAGCTGACCAGATGCCCGCGGATCGCCAGCGCCGCCAGCGAGTGGGGCAGGCTGTCGCGCCCGACCGCATCAAAGATAACATCCACGCCACGCCCGCCGGTGAGGCGCATCACCTGGTCCTCGAGGCTCTCGGCGCCCGGCAGGATGGTGTGCACGGCCCCGGCGGCGCGGGCGATGCGGGCCTTGGCCTCCGAGGAAGTCGCGCCGATCACCGTGGCGCCGAGGGCGGTGCAGAGCTGGACGAGCATCCGTCCGACCCCGCCGGCGGGGGCATAGACGAGGACGGTCTCGCCGGGCTCCAGGCGGTGGACCTTGCGGGTGAGGAACCAGGCCGTCACTCCCTTGAGGAGCCCGGCGGCGGCGTCGGCCGCCGAGAGGCTTGCGGGGCGGCGGATCACCAGCTCGGCCGCCATGGTGCGGTGGCTCGCATAGGCGCCGGGCGGCGCTGAGGCATAGGCGACCGGGTCGCCCGCGCCGAGATGCGAGACGCCGGCGCCCACGTCGATCGCGGTGCCGGCGGCCTCCATCCCCGGGAGTGCGGGCGGAGCGAGGAGTGGGAAATGCCCGGTGCGGCAGTAGACATCGATGAAGTTGACGCCGACGGCCTCCTGCTGGATCCGCACCTCGCCGGGGCCGGGGGGCAGCGCTTCGACAGGGCCGGGCGCGAGCACCTCCGGCCCGCCATGGCGCATCACATAGACGCCGCGCCCCTGGATCGCGGCGCGGCCGCCCACGGATGGCGCCGAGATGGGGCGGGGCGGGGCCGGGCGGGGCGTCGCGCGGCCCGCGAGCAGCCGGCGGAGCCCCTCGAACCCCACCTCGTAGATCTCCTCGCCGACGAGCCGGGCGAGCGCTGCCTCCTCGCCAGGCGGCGTGCGGAAGCGCGAGCGCCACTCCCAGAGCGTGCGCTCGCCGTCGGTGACGCGCCGGAGCGCCACCTCGGCCACATAGTCGAGGAGCGGCACCTCGGCCTCGGTGATCGCATAGGTGAAGCTCCGCACCCGATCCGAAAGGCGCAGCAGCCGCTCGCGCACCCGGGCGCCCGAGCGCAGGCGAAAGTCGCGCACCGCTCCCACCTCGTCGGCCCGCCGCCCGCCCTCGATCCGGCTGGTGGCTACAGCCGGGTGCCAGCGGTCATGGCCGTTGAAGTCGCGCAGGATCTCCCAGACGCGGTCGACCGGCGCGTCGATCACCGTCGAGCGCGCCACCCGCACCATCAGCGCCCCCGGAACCGCGCCTTGAGGGCGTCGAACCCGCCCTGGAAGACGCCGTCGCCGATCTCCTCGACAAGTGCGGCCTCCCGCTCGGGCGGGCAGACGAACTCGGCGCTCCACTCGATATAGCAACGCGCCCCGTCGGTGATCGGCACGAGGCGGAGCGTGGCCACATAGTCCTCGACCCCCATCGGGCTCTCGAGGATCGCATAGGTGCAGCTGTAGTCGTAATCCGAGAGGGCGAGCAGCAGCTCGCGGATCCGGCCCCCGTCGCGGGTGCGGAAGTCGCGCACGCAGCCGACCTGATCGGGGGGGCGGGCCTCCTCGATGCGGCTCTCGGCGATCAGCGGGTGCCAGTCCGGCAGGGCGTTGAAGTCGCGGATCACCGCCCAGACGCGCTCGGCCGGCGCGTCGATCACCGAGGAGACATAGACCTCGGGCACGCCTCAGTCCTTCTTCTTGACGCCCGCGCCCGCGTCTTTCGCGAGGCTGGCCGCGTCCCGCGCCGAGCGGAAGATGTCGCCCATCCGCGCGACGCCGGCGTTCTCGACACCGATCTCCTTCATCATCTCGTCGATCAGCGGGGCCTGGGCGCGGAAGCGGAGCGCGCTCTCGATCACCTCGTCGGTCGGGCTGCGCGAGAGGCCGGCCCCGCCCTGGCCAAATCCCTGCATCTGGACGATCTTGATCCCCTCGATCTTCTCCATCGGGCGGACGCTCTCGCGCACGATCCCCTCGAGCCGGTCGAGCAGTTTCTCTCGCAGGCGCCCGGCGCGCGCGTCCTCCGACAGCAGGTTGTCGGCCTCGTTGCGCATCCGCTCGGCCTCGGCGGCGACCTCGGCGCGCACCCGCTCGGCGGCCGCGGCGGTGCGGGCGATCTCGGCGTCCTTCTCGGCGATCAGCTTGTCGACGGCGGCGAGGCGCTCGGCGATCTCGGTCTCGCGCCGGGTGGCGACCGCCTCTTCGGCGGCGGCGGCGCGGGCACGCGCCTCTTCGGCATTGGCGCGGGCGGCGTGGGCCTCCTCCTGCTTGTGGAGGACGGCGATGTCCTTGTCGATCTCGGCGAGCTCGAGAAGCTGGGCGCGCTCGGTCTCGAGCCGGCGGGTGTCGCGCTCGAGCAGGATCCGCGCCTCCTCGAGCGCCCGGTCGGTGGCGATGCGGGCGCGCTCGACACCCTCGCGGGCGGCGATCTCGGCCTCCTCGGTCGCCTGGCGCTCCTCGACGCGGAGCGAGCGCAGCAGCTTCTCGCGCTCGATCAGGGCGCGCTCGACCGAGAGCTCCTGGGCGACACGGGCGGTCTCGACCGCCTCGGCCTGGGCGATGCGGGCGGCCTCGACAGCGCGGCTGCGGTCGATCTCGCGGGCCTCAAGCGCCTGCTCGGTGGCGATGCGGGCGGCGCGGACGGCCTCGTCCGAGGTGATCCGGGCGGCCTCGACGCTCTGTTGCGCGGCGATCTCGGCGGCCTCGGTCGCTTGACGCTCGGCGATGGTCTCGGCGCGGACGGCGCGCTCACGCCCGATGCGCGCAAGCTCGACCGCCTGTTCCTGGGCGATGCGGCGGGCCTCGGTCTCCTGGCGAGCGGCGATCTCGGCCTCGTCGATGGTGCGGCGACGGGCGATCTCTCGGGCTGCGGTTTCCTCCTCGGCGGCGATGCGGGCCTGGGAGGCCTCGGCCTCGCGGGCGGCGTCGGTGCGGGCGATCTCGGCCTTTTGGCTCGCGCGCGAGGCGGCGATCTCGCGCTCCTGCTCGAGCCGCGCGACGGCGCTCTCGCGCTCGATCGCCAGCTGCTCCTTCTCGGCGGCGACATTTCGCGCGCGGATCGCGACGAGGGCGGACTGCTCGATGTCGTTGCGGGCGCGGCGGCGTTCTTCGATCGCCTCGACGAGCTTGGTGAGACCCTCGGCATCGAACCGGTTGGCCGGGTTGAAATAGTCGAGGCCGGTCTGCTCGAGATCGGTGATGGCGACCGACTCGAGCTCGAGCCCGTTTCGCGCCAGCGCCTCGGCCGCGCGCGCCGTCACCGCGGTCACGTAGTCCGCCCGGCGCTCATGCATTTCGTCGATGGTCATCTCGGCCGCGACCGAACGCAGCGCGCCGACGAACTTGCCCTCGAGGAGCTCGGTCAGCCGCTCGGGCTCCATGGTGCGCCGGCCGAGTGTTGCGGCAGCTGCAGCCACCGCCTCGGTGGTCGGCGCGACCCGCAGGAAGAAATCCGCGTCGAGATCCACCCGCATCCGGTCGCGCGTGATCACCGCCGTCTCTCGCCCGCGCGAGACGCTGAGCCGCTGGACGTTCATGCTGACGGGTGTCACCTCGTGGATCACCGGCAGCACGATCGCGCCGCCGTTGATCACCACCTTCTGCCCGCCCATGCCTGTGCGCACGAAGGAGAGCTCCTTGGTCGAGCGGTGGTAGAGCACGCTGAGGAGCCAGATCACCACCGCGATCACGACGACCGCGACGATGATCCCGAGCACGATCGCTCCCACGAGGCTTCCGTCCATTCCGACCTCCCTCAGTCGCGCGCCCGGATCGCCTTGAAGGCCCGGGTCTGATCTGTAAGCGCTGTCTCGGCCGGCAGGCGCTCCATCGAGGAGGCGCCATAGAAGCCGTGGCAGTGCTCGGTGTGCTTCAGAACATATTCCGCATCGGCCGGCATCGCGACCGGCCCGCCATGGACGAGCACGATGGCCTCCGGATTGACCGCAAGGGCCGCCTTGGCCCAGGCATCGACACGGGCTGGGCAGTCCTCGAGACGGAGCGCGGTCTCTGCCCCGATCGAGCCGCCGGTGGTGAGCCCGAGATGCACGACGATGATGTCGGCGCCGGCCTCGGCCATCGCAGCGGCGTCGGCCTCGGAGAAGACATAGGGCGTTGTGAAGAGGTCCTTGGCGCGCGCCTTGCGGATCATCTCGACCTCGAGGGCGTAGGACATCCCCGTCTCCTCGAGATTGGCGCGGAAGGTGCCGTCGATCAGCCCCACGGTCGGGAAGTTCTGCACGCCCGAGAAGCCCGCCCGCGCGACCTCGTCGAGGAAGACGTCCATGTCGCGAAACGGGTCGGTGCCGTTGACGCCTGCGAGCACGGGTGTGGTGCGCGTCACGGGCAGAACCTCCGACGCCATCTCCATGACGATCGCATTGGCGTCGCCATAGGCGAGCAGCCCCGCGAGCGAGCCGCGCCCCGCCATCCGGTAGCGCCCGGAGTTGTAGATGACGATGAGGTCGATCCCGCCGGCCTCCTCGCATTTCGCCGAAAGCCCGGTGCCGGCGCCGCCCCCGATGATGGGCTCGCCCCGGGCCTTCATGGCCTGGAAGCGCTCGAGCAGGGCCGATCTCTCAAATCGCGGCATGGGCAGGGCTCCGGGTCTCGGGGGTGATCTCAGCGAGGGCGGCGGCTGTGGCCTCGGCAAAGGCCGGATCGTTGATGTGGAGGGGCAGGCGGATCAGGCGGCGCGTCGCGGTCTCGCGGAAGCTGCGCGCGATGGCCTCGAAGAGGGCACGATCGGCATCCGGGTCGTGGAAGGGCTGGCCTGGCGCGTCGAGCGCCGAGACGCCGCGCTCGGGGATGAGAAAGCGCACCGGCCCCTCCATGAGGTTGAGCCGCTCGGCGATCCAGACGCCCATCGCCGTGTTCTCCTCGGGCGTCGTGCGCATCAGCGTCACCTGCGGGTTGTGCTCGACGAAGATGCGGTCGCGATACCGCTCGGGCACGGTACTGCGCGGGCCAAAGTTCACCATGTCGAGCGCGCCGACCGAGCCGACATAGGGGATCCGCCTGCGGATGATCGCGCCGAAGCGGTCCTCGTCGGCGGCGAAGACGCCCCCCATCATCATGTCGCAGATCTCGGTGGTGGTGAGGTCCACCGCGGCGGCGAGCAGCCCGCTGTCGGCGAGCTTCTCCATCGAGCGCCCGCCGACGCCTGTGGCGTGGAACACCAGGCACTCCCAGCGCGGCTCGAGGAGCCGGGTGATCTGCTGAACTGCCGTGGTGGTCACGCCGAACATCGTGATCCCGAGGGCGGGCTTCTCGGCGCGCGTCTCCTCGGCGCGGGCGCGGACCATGCCGGCCATCGCATGCGCGCCGTTCGAGAGCACTCTGCGGGTGATGGAGTTGAGCCCCTGGACGTCGGCGACCGAGTACATCATTGCGATGTCCGACGGGCCGACATAGGCCCCGACATCCCCCGAGGCGACGGTGGAGATCATGAGCTTCGGCACGCCCACGGGCAGCCCCCGCATGGCGGGCGTCACCAGCGCCGTGCCGCCCGAGCCGCCCGCCGACAGGATCCCGGCGATCCCCTCATGCGCTGCGGCCCAGCGCTCGAAGGCCGTGGCCATGGCGGCGACGCTCGCCCCCCGGTCGCCGGTGAAGACGGCCGCGGCGCCCTGCGGATGGTGGGCCGCGACATGCGTGGGCGGCACATGGGCCGCCGAGGGCTTGCCGGAGGTGGAGAGATCGACCGTGCGGGCCGAGACGCCCTCGCCGCGCAGCCGCTCGAAGAGATAGCCGAGCTCGGCGGCCTTGGTGTCGAAGGTGCCGGCGACGATCACCGTGCCGGCCATCTCGGCGCGCAGCGGACGGATCTCGGCGGCGCGCGCAGGCGGCGGGGCCGCAGGGGCCGGCTGGGCCTCGAGCCGCTCGCCCTCGGCGCGGCGCGCCCAGGCGGCGGCGGACCAGCGCGTGGGCGGCACATAGCCAGAGCGCGACGGGGCAGGGGCCTCCGCCGCCGGCTCCACAGGCGTTTCGCGGGCCTCGGAGCCCTGCGGCGCGGGCGCGGTCCGGCGCGTGTCCGGCATGACGGCCGGGGCGGCCTCCGCCTCGTCGATGCGGCCAACGCCGAGGAGGCGCTGCTGGAGCGCCCGGTCGGCGGCGAGCTCGCGCGCGGGCAGCACCGTGGTGATGCGCCCGTTGACCATCACCGCGACATCCTCGGCGACGGTCGTCGCGACATGGATGTTCTGCTCGACCAGCAGGATCGCCACCTCGCCCTCGGCCGCGAGATCGACGAGAAGCCGCTCCACCTGATCGACGATCACAGGGGCCAAGCCCTCGGTGGGCTCGTCGAGCACCAGGAGTTTCGGATCGTGCAACAGCGCACGGCCGATCGCGAGCATCTGCTGCTCGCCGCCCGAGAGCTGGGCCCCGCCATTGCGCCGCCGCTCGGCGAGTCGCGGGAAGGTCTGGTAGACGCGCTCGACGGTCCAGGAGCCGCCGGGCTGCTCGCACATCCTCAGATGCTCGTCGACCGTGAGCGAGCGCCAGAGCCGGCGCCCCTGGGGCGTGTAGCCGACGCCGAGCCCCGCGACCCGGTGCGGTGCCATGCCGGAGATCTCGCGCCCCTCGAGCCGGATTGAGCCCGAGCGGGGCTTCACGAGGCCGAGGATCGCGTTGCAAAGGGTCGTCTTGCCCATCCCGTTGCGGCCGACGACGGCGTGGGCGCCGCGCTCCAGCGTCAGCGTGACCCCCTGCAGCGCGTGGCCGGCGCCGTAATAGACATGCAGGTCACGTATCGCGAGGACCGCCCGGGCGCTGCGCGGCTCAGCCATGGCCGGCCCCCCCGTGCTCGCCGAGAAAGATCTCCTGCACCTCGGCGTCGGTCTCGATCTCCTCGGGCGTGCCTTCCTTGAAGATCCGGCCGTTGTGCATGAGTGTCACCCGGTCGACCACGCGGAGCGCGACATCCATGTCGTGCTCGATGATCACATAGGCGATGTGGGCGGGGAGCGCGCGCAGGATCTCGATCAGCTCGGAGCGCTCGGTGGGCGAGAGCCCCGCCGCCGGCTCGTCGAAGAGGATGAGCCGCGGTGCACCGGCGAGGGCCATGCCGATCTCGAGCTGGCGCTGCTGGCCGTGGGAGAGCTCGGCGACGCGGGTATCCCGGCTGCCCTCGAGATGAACCGCGGCGGCGAGTGTCTCGGCCGCCGCCACGGTGGCGTCGTCGGGTCGCGGGCGGCGGAGCGAGAAACGCGACCGCGCCACGCCCCGGCAGGAGAGATAGAGGTTCTCGCGCACCGTCAACGAGCCGAAGAGGAGCGAGATCTGGTAGGTGCGGCGCAGCCCCCGCCGGATGCGCTCATAGGCCGGCAGCGCGGTCACGTCCTCGCCGAAGAGGCGCACGCGGCCCGTGGTCGGCGGGAAGTCCCCGGTGATGGTGTTGAAGAGTGTCGTCTTGCCGGCTCCGTTGGAGCCGAGCACCGCGCGGCGTTCTCCCGCCGCGACGGCCATGTTGATGTCGGCGAGCGCAACGAGCGCGCCGAAATGCCGGCTGACCGCCTCGAGCTCGAGCGCGTTGCGCCCCGATTGCTCGAGGAGCGAGAGCGCGCCCTTTCGGTCGAGTTGCCGGTTCATCGGGCGCGCTCTCCGGATGCCGCGGGGCGGATCACTCGCAGGTCGGGTTCTCGCGGCTGACCGCGCCGTACTCCAGGAACTCCTCATAGGGCAGGCCGAAGGTCTGGCTGACGCCCGGGATCACCTTGATGGTGCTGTTGAGGAGGTTGCCGTCCGGCCCCTCGATCACCTCGGTCAGGAAGATGTCGGCGATCGCCTGGCGGCGCTCGTCGAGGCTGACCTGGCCCGTGGGCGTCTCGAACTCGAGCCCCGAGAGCGCCGCGCGGAACGCCGCGCCGCCGTCCGAGAGATCGCCGCCGACCTCGTCGAGCGCCAGCAGCGCCGCCTTGGTGTTGACGTAGTAGGCATGGGCGAAGAGCGAGGGCGAGGGGAAGCCGTCCGGGAACTTGGCCTTGTAGGCCTCGACGAAGGCGTTCCAGCGCGGGTCGTCCCAGGTGTCGGAGATCGGGCCAGCCGAGGGCGTGCCGATCACGAACTCGCGGGTCCGGCCCTTGGAGCCGAGCACCGTCTGGTCGACCGTGATCGAGCCGCCGACGAGCGGGAGGTCACCGCCGGCCACCTCGTACTGCGTGAGGAAGTTGACCGCATCGGCGCCGCCGAGCGCCACATAGATCGCATCCACATCGTCGGGCAGCGCCGCGATGATCGAGGAATAGTCCTTGTTGCCGATCGGCACCCAGAAGCGCGCATCCACCGGCGCCTCGCCGCCCAAGCGACAGAACGGCTCGAGCACGCCGAAGACCTGCGTGTAGGGGAAGGAGTAGTCCTCGGCCACCACGGCCAGGCGGCGATAGCCCTTCTCGGTGTAGATGTACTCGCCAAGGCCCGCCATCCACTGGGCGCCCTCGGTCGAGAAGCGGAAGAAGTTCTCGGCCGGGTCGCGCAGCGTCGTGTCCTGGGCAGCAGAGGAGCCGTTGAGGAAGGTCACCTCGGGCTGGGTCTTGGCATAATCCTTGATCGCGAGGCCCTCGGAGCCCGAGAGCGGCCCGACCAGAACCTGCACCCCGTCCTGCTCGACGAGCTTGCGCGCCGCGCGCACCGCGCTGTCCGGAGAGGCGTCCGACGAGCCGGTGATCAGCTCGATCGTGCGTCCGCCGGCCTCGAAACCGTGCTCCTCGAGCGCCAGCTCGACGCCGCGCATGCCGTCCTCACCGAGCACGGTGAAGGCGCCCTCGAGCGTCGCGAGCGCGCCCATCTTGATCGGCTCGTCCTGGGCCGCGGCCGGCCAGGCGAGGGCCGCCGCGGCGGCCAGGAGCGCAGGGGTCAGAAAACGCGTCATGGTGGTCCTCCCGGTGGTTATGGTTGGTCGTGGGTCGAGGGTGTGGGGCGCTGTCCGAGCGCCATCAGCCGGTCGCGCAGCCGCTCGAGGATCCCGAGCAGCCCGTCGGGCGAGAGCAGCACCACGGCGAGAAAGGCGAGCCCGATCACGGTGTTGAAGCGCTCGCGGTCGATCAGGTCGATGGCGAAGTTCTCGAGCAGCACGAAGGCGATCGCGCCGAGAAACGGTCCGGCCGGGTGGCGCATGCCGCCGACGACGGCGATCACCAAAATGTCGATCACCACGTCCACGCTGACCGAGCCCGGCGAGATCCGCCCGTTGAACCAGACGAGCATCACGCCCGCGACGCCCGCGATGATGCCTGCGAGGAAATAGGCGTAGATCCGGTGCGCCGTGACCGAGTAGCCAAGGGCTGCCATCCGGCGCGGGTTGTCGCGGATCGCCTGAAGCGTCAGCCCGAAGGTCGAGCGCGAGAGATAGAGCACCGCCAGGAACGCCGCCCCCGCCACCCCGAGCGAGAGGTAGTAGAACGGCACCGGGGCGCGCCAGTCGACGCCGAGCACCTGCGGCGGGGCGATCCCGGCGAAGCCTGTGAAGCCGTTGAAGATCACGTAGTTCTGCCGGCTGAAATAGAAGAACGCGACCGCCACGGCGAGCGTGATCATGATGGTGTAGATCCCCTCGGTGCGGACCGCGATCGCACCGATCAGCGCCGAGAGGAGCGCGCCCGCCAGCACGCAGAAGGGCACCAGCACCCACCAGGGCCAGCCGAGCCCGTGCACGCCGACGCTGTTCACGCCGAAGATCGCCATCAGATACCCGGCGAAACCCGCGACCGAGAGCTGCGCGAGGCTGACCATCCCGCCATAGCCCGCGAGCATCATCAGCGAGAGCGCGACGGTGCCGAGCAACAGCGCATAGGCACCGATCTGGAAGGTGAAGAAGTCCGAGGTCAGGAACGGGTAGACGAGCAGCAGCGCCGCCACCACGAGCGGCAGGGGGCGCGCGAGGCCGGTCCAGAACCCCTCGGTCATGCCCGCCCCATGATGCCCTGGGGCCGGAGCGCGAGCACCCCGATCATGATGACGAAGGTCACCACCACGCCGTAGGTCGGGAAATAGGCAAGGCCGAACTGCTCGGCGAGGCCGACCAGCAGCGCGCCCACCGCAGCGCCCGTCACCGAGCCCATGCCGCCGACGATCACCACCACCAGCGAGGCGAGGAGATAGCGCACATCCTCGCCCGGCGCGATCGAGAGTGCCGTGCCGCCGATCACGCCTGCGATGCCCGCCAGCCCCGCCCCGATCGCGAAGACGAAGGCGAAGACGCGCTGCACGTCGAAGCCCTGGGCGGCGAGGATCTCGCGGTCGTCGACACCGGCGCGGATCACCATGCCGATCTTGGTGCGGTTGAGCAGGAGCCAGAGCCCGATGCCGACGGCGATCGCCGCCAGCAACACGGCGAGCCGGTAGATCGGGTACTTCAGGAACACCACATCGCCATTGGAGCGCACGGCCGTCGCCACCGGCAGCTCCGCGGCGCCGAAGAGCCAGTCGGGCGGCAGAAACTGGTAGGTGTTGCCGGACCAGACGGCGAGCATCAGATCCGCCGCGACGATCGAGATGCCGATCGTCACCAGCGTCTGGCGCAGATCGTCGCCCGGCATCCGGCGGAACACCAGCACCTGCATCGCCGCGCCCACAGCTGCCAGCAGGAGGAAGGCGGCGGCGAGCCCGAGGAACCAGTTGCCCGTGCCGTCCGCCACCTCATAGCCCACATAGGCGCCGAGCAGATACATCGAGCCATGGGCGAGGTTCACGTTGCGCATCAGGCCGAAGACCAGCGTGAATCCCGACGCCACGAGGAAATAGAGCCCGGCCAGCGTCAGCCCGTTGAGCAGCGTCGAGACGAAGAGCTTTTTCGAGCCGATCGCGTCCTTCAGCCAGTCGGGCCAGAGCGCGAAGATCAGCCAGACGAAGGCGGCGAGCGCGATCAGGAGCGCGATCGCGGCGAGCGGCCGGGCCTCGACAAAGCGGCGGATCATCGCCGCACCCGGGTCTGGCCGGCGCGGCGCACAGCTCTGAGGGGCGCGGATGCGCCTGCCATGGATGCTCCTCCCGCATGCCGGGCCCGTTGAGGGCCTCGACAAATTGGCGCTCTGACGCGACGCCTTTCGCCTGCAGCTTATGGCCTCGCGGACGGCGCGCAAGCCAAAGTTCGGCCTGCGGACTGTCGATCAGGCGCGCATGCGGGCGCCCTCGGGGTCCCAGGGCGAGGGCGGGATCACCACCGCGCCGCGCTCGCGCCCGACCACATGGGTGCTGAGCTCGGTGCCGGGCTCGGCGAGATCGGGCGCGACGAGCGCCATGGCAAGCGACTTCTGCAGCGTGTGGGCGTACCCGCCCGAGGTGACGAAGCCGATCCGCCCGCCGTTCTGCCAGACCGGCTCGTAGCCCGAGACGTCGGCGTCCTCGGCATCGACCTCGAGCGTCACCAGGCGCTGCGACGGCCCGCGCTGGCGCTCGGAGAGCGCGGCCTCGCGGCCGACGAAGTCCTTGTCCCAGGCGATCCAGCGATCCATGCCGGTCATGCCGGGCGTGTAGCCCTGGGTGAACTCCTTGGACCAGATGCCAAAGCTCTTCTCGAGGCGGAGCGAGAGAAGCGCGTTGTAGCCGATCTCGCGCAGACCCAGCCCCGCGCCCGCCTCGATCAGCGTGCGCCGGAGCGCGATGTGCTCGGAGGCGGCGCAGTTGACCTCGAAGCCGAGTTCGCCCGCGACCGAGAGCCGGCCGACGCGGGCGCGCACGAGCCCGACATCGATCTCCGCGCAGCCCATGAAGGGAAGCGCGGCGGCCGAGATGTCGTCCGAGGTGGCGCGGGCCAGGATCTCGCGCGCCGTCGGCCCGGTGACCGCAAAGCCCACCACCGCGTCGGAGATGTCGCGCACGGTCACGTCCGGCTCGGCGTGGTCGGCGAACCAGCGCATATGCCAGGCGCGGAGATAGTAGGACCCCATCACCCACCAGGTTCCGTCGCCCCAGTTGAAGACCGTGAGGTCGCCCTTCAGCCGCCCGGACGGCGCGAGCATCGGTGCGAGGCGGGCACGGCCGGGCTTCGGCAGGCGCGAGGCCATCAGCCGGTCGAGCCAGGCCTCGGCGCCGGGGCCCGTCACCTCGAAGCGCGAGAAGCCCGACGTGTCGAGGAGCCCCGCGGTCTCGCGCACCGCGCGGCATTCCTCGGCGACGATCCCGTGGGCGTTGGACCGCTTGAGCGTGGGGGGCTCCTCGAACCCCTCGGGCGCGAAATAGAGCGGCACCTCGAGGCCCCAGGAGACGCCCCAGCGCGCCCCCGCCGCGGTCATCGCGTCATGGGCCGGCGCCATGCGGAGCGGGCGGCCGGCCGGCAGCTGCTCGTTGGGGTAGGTCATGACGAAGCGGCGGGCGTAGAACTGGCCGGTGGTCTGGCGGATGTACTCGCGATTGGAGGCGAACTCGCCATAGCGCGCGATGTCCATCGGCCAGGCATCGGCCTCGGTCTCGCCCTCGATCATCCACTCGGCGAGCGTCTTGCCCACACCGCCGCCCTGGAGGAAGCCGGCCATCACCCCGCAGGCGCACCAGTAGCCGGGCAGACCGCGGACCGGCCCGACCAGCGGGTTGCCGTCGGGGCTGAAGGTGAAGGCGCCGTTGACCCATTTGCGGATGCCGGTCTCGCGCAGGCACGGATAGCGGGCGAAGGCCATCTCCAGCTCGTCGGAGATCCGGTCGATGTCCTCCTGGAGGAGCTCGATCCCGTATTCCCAGGGCGCGCCGTCCATCATCCAGTGCTGCGGGTTGGTCTCGTAGATCCCGAGCAGCACGCCCTTCTGGTCCTGGCGGAGATAGGTGAAGCCTTCGAGATCGACGGTCATAGGCACCTCGAAGTCGAGCGCCTCGACCTCGGCGATGGTCTCGGTGAGGAGGTAGTGATGCTCAAGCGGGCTGAGCGGCAGCTCGAGGCCGGCCATCCGGCCCACCTGCTTGGCCCAGAGCCCGCCGGCATTCACCACGTGCTCGGCGCGGATCGTGCCCTTCTCGGTCACCACGTCCCAGCCATCGGGGCGGCGGTGCAGCTCGATCACCCGGTTGTGCTCGACGATCTCGGCACCCCGCATCTTGGCGGCGCGGGCATAGGCCATCACCGTGCCCGTGGTGTCGACATAGCCCTCGCGGTCGGCCCAGAGCCCGCCGAGCACGCCCGTGACGTCCATGATCGGGCAGGCGCGCTTGACCTCCTCGGGCGTCATCAGATGACAGTCCTCGATCCCGATGGTCTGGAAGATGCGATAGGCCGCCTGCAGCCACTCCCAGCGCGCGGGCGCCGAGGCGACCGTGACCCCGCCTGTCATGTGGAGCCCGATCGACTGGCCGCTCTCCTTCTCGATCTCGGTCAGCAGGTCGATCGTATAGGCTTGGAGCGCCGCCATGTTCGGGTCGGCGTTGAGCGCGTGGATGCCGCCCGCCGCGTGCCAGGACGAGCCGGCCGTCAGCACCGATCGCTCGACCAGCAGACAGTCGGTCCAGCCGAGCTTTGCCAGGTGGTAGAGGACCGAGGCCCCGACCACGCCGCCCCCGATCACGACGACCCGATACTGCGTCTTCATCCCGCTCTCCCGCGCCCGGATGTGCCTCGGCAAACCCTAGGCGCGGAAAAAGCCGGCTGTCCAGCGGCGGCACGCCGCGCTGTCCCGGGGCGCGCGCGCAGGGCCGGGCCCGGTCAGAGGAGCGTGTCGCTCTCCATCGGGTCGGGCAGGTTGGCGACCCAGACGCCGCCCTCGAGATCGGGCGCGGTCTGGTCGACGTTCTCCTGGCTCTGGGCGAAGAGGCGCAGCATGTCACCCTCTGTCGCGGCGCCGCTGTCGAACTGGGCGAGCCAGTACTCCTGCCCGCCCTCGTCCGGGTCGCGGTCCAGCACCGTGTTGTAGAGCGCCGTGATGAACCCGATCGCATCGAGATCGGCCCCGTAGAGCGCCTCGAACTCGCCGCTCTCGGCGAAGGAGGTCGCGGCCAGGGTGCGGTCGAGCCCCTCATCCAGCTGCCGGATCCAGAAGCGCAGGCCCGGACCGTCCGGGGTGCGGCCGAAGGCGGCGGCGTAGAGGCGGTAGGCATAGGCGACGTTGTCACCGAGGAGGTCGAGCAGCCAGTCGCCATCCTCGAGGTCGAGCCGCTCGATGCTGGTCAGCATGTCGGTCTCGCCGGTCGGTCCGGTGACCGAGACGGTGCCGTCCTCTTCCCGCGCGAAGGAGATACCGGCGCGCGGAGCATCGTAGAGCGCGGCATCCGCTCCGTCGCCGCCATCGATCACATCGGCGCCGGGGCCGCCCCGGATGACATCTTCGCCGGGACCGCCGGAAAGCGTGTCGTCCTCGACGGTGCCGATGATCTGGTCGTTCCCCAGCGTCCCGACTTCCTGCAGCGCGGGCGTGTCGATGATGCTGACCCGGACATCGATGGTGTCGAGGGTCCGGCCGAACGGGCCGAGGAGATCGATCGCCAGGTCGTGGACGGAGGCCTGCTCGAAGTCGACCCAGGCATCGTCGGCCAGCAGCAGCGTGTCGCCCTCGAGCCGGAACAGCGCGGCCGAGTCCTCCGGCGCGCGGATCAAGGTGGTCATCGGGCCGTCGAGGCCGGTCACGATGCCGATCGCGCTGCCCGGCGCGGTGTTCTCGCGGATCGTGAAGTCGATGCCCTCGGGCAGCGGCGGCACCGGGGTCGGCATCGGCTCGGGCTCCGGCGGCATCGGCTGCGGGTCGGGCTCGGAGGGAGCCCCACCGACGGGCGTGCCCGGCTCCACGGGGGCCGGCTCCTCGGCAAGCGCGATCGTGAAGCTCTCGACATGGGGCTGTCCCGAGCCGTCATCGGCCGTGATCTCGACCTCGTAGCTCATCTCCCCGCCCGGGCCGATGCTGGCACCCGGCGCGACGATCAACGTGCTGCCCGCAAGCGCAAAGCGCCCGCCGGCACTGTCGGTGAGCGTCAGCACCGCGTGGCGCTCGGCGGCGGCGTCCGGCGCCTCGATGGCCTCGAATGTGGCCACCGGGGTGCCCGGGTTCGCGCCCGCCGCCACCTCGCCCCCAGAGACGAGCTCGATATCGGTGATGGGCACGTTCTGCACGGTGACGGTGAGCGTGGTGATCGCGCTCAGCCCGTTCTGGTCGGCGACCTGGATCGCGAGGTCGTAGTCCTCGGTCCGCTCGAAATCGAGATCGGCAAGCGGCGCGACGCGAAGCTCGTTGCCCACGATGCCGAAATTCTCGGCGCCGGCATCAGACTGCTGGGGGATGATCGTGAAGCTGTAGATGCCGTCCGGATCGGGATTGGCCACGAAGAGTGCCGCGACCAGGGTGCCGTCGGCCGCGGTCTCCGCCACGATCGCGCTGTCGGCGACGACGCCTGCCGGCGGGGTGCCGTCGCCGGTTGCCGGGGCCGGGTCATCGGGATCCGGGCTCGGACTTGGCGCGGGGCTCGGTGACGGGCTCGGCGATGGGCTTGGTGTCGGGCTGGGCGCCGGTGGCACCGGTGCGGGCGGCACAGGCGCGGGCGCTGGCGGCGCCGGTTCCGGCTCGGGTTCAGGCTCTGGTTCTGGCTCGGGATCCGGCTCGGGCTCGGGCTCGGGCTCGGGCTCCGGTTCGGGATCAGGTTCCGGCGCCGGCTCATCGGCCTCGCCGAGCTGGCTCGCCTGGGCGAAGCTCAGTGTTCCGTCGGCGAACTCGACGCTCTCGACATCCGAGGCGACGAAATCCGTGCCCTCGCCCACGATTTCGATCCCGCCGGAGACCTCGCGCACCGAATAGGCGCCGCTGGAGAGCGAGAAGACCGCACGGTCGGAGCCGGCCCCGCCGACGATCCGGTCGTCGCCGCCCGCGCCCTCGAAGACGTCGTTGCCGGCGCCGCCGGTGAAGCTGTTGTCGTCGTCATTGCCGATCGAGCTGCCGCCATAGAGCCCGAGATGGACCACATCCGAGAGCCCGGCGAGCAGCGTCACGCCGATGGTCGTCGCGACCGTGTCGCCATCGACGATGTCGATCTTGGCGTTCGAGCTGCCGAAGCTCGCCTCGAGCGAGCGCCCGCCCGAGAAGCTGACGGTGCGCGTGCCGGAGCCCGGCAGCGCGAGCGAATACCCGCCTGTCGACCAGGTGCTCGTGGAGCTGCCGCCGACGCTCACCGAGGTGCCGCCGCGCCCCTCGCCCGGCGAATAGAAGTCGTCACCGTCGCCGTCATCGTAGACGACGCCCGTGAGGAAATAGGCCGAGCCCGCACGCGCGAAGTTCTGCGTCAGCATCGAGCTGTCATAGGTGCGCCCGTTGCTCGCGGTGAAGGCGCCCTGCATCTCGCCGATGCCGATCTCGCGGTAGCTCTCGGACATCAGATTGGTGCGGTGGCCCGAGCTCTCGAAGAGCCCGTTGTGGTTGTTCAGAACATAGCGCTCGCGGGCGCCGCCGATCGAGCCGCTGGTGCCGTTCCACGCGATGTTCTCGCCGATCCGCCAGGAGCCGGTCAGCGGGTAGTCGGTGGCCTCGATCCGGTCGCGCAGCGACGAGCCGCCCTCGCCGGTGTGCGAGAAGGTATCGTCCTCCAGCATCCACGCGGTGTGATCGCGCGCGGCCTCGATCAACTCTGTGTGAAAGGCGAGCGGTTGCTTCGGCGCCGAGCTGATCGTGCCGGGGCTGAGCCCCTGGTTGAGCGAGACGCCGACCCGTGCGGCCTCGGCCTCCGGGTTCGCCCGCGCGCGGTTAACCAGCTCGAGAACGTATTGTTCGTAATCGGTCGGGTTCGCCACCGCCGCCCCCCCTCAGATCTACATCCATCGCCTTGCGGCCGACGCTCTCGCGCAGCCTCTACACCCATTGGTTGAGTGCCAAAGAATGGTGGCAAAAACAAGGTTTACAGTGGGCGCCGCGGCGGCTTGTGGGGCCGGGTTGCGGCGCGCTGGCGATAGATTGCGCGGCGCGTCAGAGGGCGGGATCGCGCACCGTGCGTGCCGCCACGGCGATGGTCCTCGTCACGACGCTCGCGCGCAGGAGCTAAGCGAAATCCCAGATGCCGGGCGAGATCTCGTCGATCGAACCGATGTCCTCGGCGCCTGCTCGGTTCTCGGGGCTCTCGGCGAAGGCGACCAGCAGCGCGTCGCGCCCGAGGCCATCGGCGAGCCGGCCCTCCCAGAAGGCGATCCCGCCCCCATCGCCCGGCCGGCCGAGCACATTGGCATAGAGCCCCTCGACCAGCATCCGGTCCTCGAGCGTGGCCGGGTCGCCGACGGTCTCGGCAAACTCGGTCGAGCCGAGGAACTCCAGCGCCAGCCCCTCGCGGCTGAGCCCCCGCTCGCGCTGGTCGACCCAGAAGTTGAGCCCGTTCGGGTCGGCCTGGCGCCCGAGCCCCGCCTCGTAGGTGAGCGCGACGTCCTGCACCTCGGCGAGCGTCAGCGCGCCGCCCGCGGGCTCGATGGTGATCGTGGTGCGCGTCTCTCCGGGCGCGATCTCGGTGGTCTCGAGGCGGAACGGCCCGGTATCGGCGAGCTCCATGAGCGTGAGCTCGGCGCGCGCGCCATCGCCGTCGCGGAGCGTTAATCGGTCGCCCGAGCGCTCGGCGGTGACGGGGCCCGCGGCCGAGACCTGGATCTGCGAGGTGCTCGAGAAGTTAAAGAGCGTGTCGCCGTCGAGCTCCTCGAGCGTCCCCCGGACGCCGCTGCCGGCGCGGACGAGCGTCGTCATCGGCACGAAATCGGCGCCGAGCCCTGGGGCCTTGATCCCGGCGCCATTGCGGTCGGCGAGCTGGAGGATGAAGATGTCGTCGCCCGCGAAGAAGGGCTCGCCGCTTCGGTCGAGCAGATAGGTGGCGTCATTGGCCGGCAGGAGCTCAGGCGGGCGCCCGCGCGCCACGCTCTCGCCGAAGCGGGGCATCACCAGCTCCAGCACAGCCGCCTCGAAGGCGCGCTCGAGCGGCCCGTCGACATCGGTGTTGAGCCGCAGGTTGTCCTTGGCGCGGTCGATGGTCTGCATCGTACGGACGAAGCCGAGCAGGAAGTCCGGCTCGGTGCTCAACAGGCGGAAAAAGGTGTTGGGGTCCCCGTCGCCGGGCGACACCACGGGCCCGTCATGCATGGCGGCGAGGAGGCTTGGCAGCTCCCGCGACAGGCCCTCGACCCCGAAGGGCTCGGGGATGATCGTGCGGCTCTGGAGGACCACGGTCAGAAGGTCCATCGAGTGCAGCTCGAGCGCCGAGACGCCGTCAGCCGCGAGCGCGATCGCCTCGGCCTCGCCCGCGCCCGGCGGCAGGGCGCCCGGATCGGCAGTGAGGTAGATGTCCGGCACGAAGCTGCCCTCGAGCAGCACGCGGTCCACCCGGTCCGCGGCGGTCTGGGCCGCATCGCCCGTGCGCTCCCAGCCGAGCGCGGCGGTGTCGAGATCGGGGTACGTGCTCGCGATCAGATCGTCGGCAAAGCTGCGGAGATCGCCGAGCAGCCCGGTCTCGCCGTAGGGCGCCGGGTCGAAGCTCACGGCCGGCACGCCGAGCGCCGCAGCGGCATAGGCCGCGAGCGCCCCGCCGAGGGAATGGCCGGTCACCGTGATCGTGGTGCCCGGATTGGCGGCTGCGACCTCGAGCACGCTCGCGATCGCCTGCCGCGCCATCGAGCGGATCGTCTCCTCGCCGGATCCGGCCAGCGCCGCGATCCCGTCCTGCGAGCCGCCGATGGTGGCGAGAAGCACCTCCGCCGCCTCGGCGAGCGCACGTGAGAGGCCGAAGGTCTCGATCAGATAGTCGTCGACGCCGCCATCCTCGTCGACGCGCGCCTCGATCGCCGCGCCCCCGTCCTGCCAGTAGCCGAAGAGCGAGAGGATGTCCTCGTCATAGGCCTGGTCAAAGATCAGCCCGAGCCGGAGATCGGTGGCGGCAGAGAGGAACTGGCTGAACTCGGTGCCGCGGAAGGCGATGACGAGCTGGCCCTCGGCCTCGTTGAGATAGGTGTTGTACTCCAGCCCGTTGCCGAAGGCCCGGGTGGCGTTGCGCTCGCCGTAGTCGCCCGAGGCCGGCAGATGCACCCACTCGGCGCGGCGCCCGGCAAAATCGGGATCGACCACCGACCGCGCGTCCGGCTCGCCGGGGTCGACGCGGTAGTCATAGGCGTCGAGCGCCATCACGGCATAATCGGTCAGGCTCGGGGCGCCGGGCGGGAGTGTGATCATAGCCCGATCCTACCAGCGGCCGAGGGGCGCCACCAGCCGGCGCGTGCTCACACCTTGATCGTCTTGGCGTCGAGCTTGCCGGGCGGCGGGGCCTTGGCGGGCTTTGGTGGCGGTGGCTTGGCCGGGTTGCTGGCGGCGATCCGTGCGAGGTCGCGCTCGAGCCGGACGATCATCTGCTCGGCGATCTCGAAGTTGCGCGTCTCGAGCATCTCGGCCGCGCTCCGGGCCAGCACCGCGAGGCGCCGCCGCCGCGGGCCGGGCGCCTGCTTGATCGCCGGCAGCGCGGTCCAGATCCGGCGGCGGAGCGCCACTGTGACGCCCGGCGGGGCGGCGCCCTTGGACCCGGAGCCGCGCTTCTCGAGCAGCGTCTTGATCGTCGCGTCGTCGATCCCGCGGGCCTTCATCGCCTCGACGAACTCGGCATTTTCCTTGCCGCCGGTCACCGCGCCCTTCTGGATCACGCGGACCCGGCTGAAGCCGCCGACCGACAGGGTTCTGAGCAGTCGCCGCATCCGCATCGGCAGGCCCGGGGGCAGCGGTCCTTCGAGATAGAGGAGCAGGGTGCGCGGCGCGAGATCGGTGATGCCGAGATCCTGGGCCAGTCGCTCGCCGCCCGCGAGGCCATAGGTGTAGCGCTGCGCGCCGAGGCCCTTGCGCATCATCAGCCCGAGGGTGCGCGGCGGTTTGATCTTGTCGAACTGGAAGCGCATGTCCTCGATCTCCTGGGTCGGCAGCGCGAGCCCGAAATTGTGCGGCTCGCGCTTCAGCCGGTTCACCATCCGCCGGAAATACGCCTTGTGCGCATCGGTGTTGCCGAAGAGCTCGTCGGCATCGCGGCTCATCTGGGCGTCGATGCCCTTGGCGATCTCGAGCGCGGTCTTCATCCGGTCGTCGAGCGGTTTGCCGAAGAGGTCGTGCAGGTCTTCGAGCTTGGCCTGGTCGCGCCCGGTCTCCGGCGCGGTGCGCAGGAGCCGGATCAGCCGCCGGACATCCCCGGCCTCCTTCTCGATATCCGCGATGGCCTTTTCGTAGAGCCAGAGGCGCTTGCTGTCGGGGCGCCGATGCAGCCGCCGCTCCGCCTTCTCGAACTGCACCACGGCGCGCTCGAAGTTCTTGCCCGTCCGCGCGAGCCCGAAGGGTTCCGTCCTGCGCCACCAGTCGCGCGTCAGCTCGATCTTCTCCGACATCCCCGTCTCCAATCCCTCTGTCTAACAATTGTTCGCAAATCGGCATCCGGCGCGAGGGGATCAAGGAAGCGGCCGCCCTTCGATAAAGATTTCATGACAGTCGGACTTCGTTGCGTCCGCTCGATGCCTCGGGTGCCGTAACTCGCGTCACAGCAAGCGGGCTGGGTGGCGGCGTCGCGACCGGCAGTCCGGCTAATTCGAGGTGCCGGAGGCCCGCGCCCGCGGCTACCCGCCAGCAATCGAGAGCCCGAGGAAGATCGCGCCGACCGCCGTCACCCAGCTCGCCAGCACGCGGGTGCCGAGCCGGAGCCAGTCTGCCAGATCGGCCAGCGCCGTCGCGCCGGCGATCGCCACCGTGCCGAGCACCGTCCCGGCCGCCACAACCCCGGCGGCATAGAGCTGCCATTCGATGGTGTCTGTGTCGCCGAGGAGGCCGTTGGCCAGCCCGTGGAGGAGCCCGATCAGGCCGGCAAGGGCTGCAAGCGCCCAGGTCGGCAGTGGCCACGCCACCAGTCCGAGGCCACCGGCGAGCACGAGGCTCGCGCCGATCCAGGGGGCAAGGGCTGCGATCCCGATCGCGCCGCCCGCCAGGATGCCCGTCACGACGCCGACCAGCAGTCCCGCCGGCAGCGTCGCCAGCATCCACCGCGCGCGCTCGCGCGGCTGCGAGGCGGCCAGGAAGCCGAGCGCCAGCAGCACCGCCACATGCTCGGGCGACGTGCCGAGATGGAGCACGCCCGCATAGAACTCGCCGAACTCGATGCCGACCAGATGCGCCTCGGCCCGTCCGGGCAGGAGGAGCGCCGCCAGGAGGACGAGAGCCCGCCGCATCAGGCCATCCCCACAGTTCCGATGAGGAACCAGAGGCCGAGCACCGCGATCACCAGTCCCGCCCCGCGCACGATCATCGGCCCGGGGCCCTGCCAGGTCCCGAGGCCCTGCCAGCCGTTCAGGAGCCCGATCCCAATCCCTGCCAAATGCAGCAGTCCTGTGCCGATCATGAAGCCCGAACCGTAGGCGATGGCCGAAGCAGCGGCCGGCAGCACCTGTCCGTGGGCATAGCCGTGGAAGATCGCGAAGACCGAGACGAGCCCCACCGCGATCGGCACCGGCGCGCGCCAGGCAAGGGCCACGGCCAGCCCCAAAGCGATCGCCGACATCGCGATCACGGGCTCGACCAGCGGCAGCCCGGTATCGATCACCCCGAGCGTGGCGCCCACTGCCATCAGCAGCGGAAAGGCGAGCGGCAGCGTCACCAGGAGCGGCATGCCGAGCTGTGCGCCCCAAAGCCCGACGCCGACCATGGCGATCAGGTGCGACGGCCCGAGGATGGGGTGCATGAAGCCCGAGGCGAGCCCGCCGCCGACATCCTCGGTGGTGTGGGCGCTCGCACCGGTCGCGAAGAGCCCGAGCGCCGCGGCCGCGAGGAGCGCCCTCACGACTGCACCAGCAGGATGACGCGCTCGATGGTCCAGTAGGCCGCAAGCCCCCCGATCGCGTAGGCCGGCGCCACCTGCGTCCAGTCGGGCCAGGTGACCCGCATCTCGCGATAGGCCCAGGCCAGCGCCATCACCGCGAAGACAAAGGCGATCTGGCCGATCTCGACGCCGAGGTTGAACGCGAGCAGCGCCAGCGGCACCGCCTGGTCGGGCAGCCCGAGCGCCACCAGCGCAGTGGCGAAGCCGAAGCCGTGCAGCAGACCGAAGCCGAAGGACACCGCCCAGGGGTGGCGGAGCGTGAGCGTCGAGCGGCCCTGGCGCGCATGGATCACCTCGACCCCGATGAAGACGATCGAGAGCGCGATCAGCGCGTTGACGAACGGCTCCGAGACGCCGACCCAGCCGAAGGTCACCGCGCCGAGCGTGATCGAATGGGCGACCGTGAAGGCGGTGATCGTCTTCAGCAGCATCCAGCGCCCGGTCGCGATCCAGATCAGCCCGAGCACGAAGAGCAGGTGGTCGACCCCGAGCAGGATGTGCTCGATCCCGATCTGGAGATAGGCGAGCAGGATTTGCGCACGGCCCTCCCAGCTCTCGGCGTCGAAGCTCGGCGAGACGAAGGCCGTCGGGCTCGCGGGGGTGACGGTGTGGACCTGCACGGTGCCGTCGATGCCGCGGATCATGAAGAGCGCGGCTGCCTGGCCCTCGCCGACCGCGTCGAAGCCGATCTCGCCGACGAGCCCCCGTGTGCCGCAGTCGATCTCCACGCCCTCGCGCGCGCAATGGGCGGGAAGGATCGGCTGGAGGCCCGCGCCCTTGCCGGAGGTCGGCCGCTGGTCCCAGACGAGGCGATAGCGCCCGCTGCCCCTGCCATCGGGCCCCCCGCCTGCCACCTCCGTGAGTGAGAGGACCGCGATCTCGGTCACATGCGCCGGGGCCGGGCCGGCCGCGAGGGCGATAAGGGCCGCGAGCGCGACGAGGAGCGCCTTCATTCCGTCGCCTCCGTGGCCACGACATCCGGACCGTAGGGCTCGCGCACCACCGGATAAGTCGCCCGCAGCGCCGTCAGATCCGCCCGGGCGCGCCGCTGGAGCTCGTCGCGTCGCCAGTCGGTCTCGAGGCGCTCGCGGATCTCCTCGAAGGCCGGGGCGCGGGCCGGGGTCTTGCCGCGGAACTGGACCACCTGCCACCCCTGGGGCGAGGGCACGGCGGTCCATTTCTCGATCGGGGCGGCCTCGATCGCCGCGATGAACGCCTCGTTGAACATGCTGACGAGCTGGATCCGCGGGCGCTCGCGAAAGGTCACAAGCGGCACGTCTGCGGGCGTGATCACTGCATTGCGGGCCTGGCGCTGGTTGGCGGCCGCCGCTTCGGCGCGGGCCTCCGCCTCGCTGCCGTCGAGGCCGAGGATCTGCACGCTGATGGTCTCGAGCGTGGCATAGTCGGCCGCGCGCTCGGAATACCAGGCACGGAGCACCTCCTCCGAGGGCGGCGGCACGTAGATGCCGCTGTACATCATCTGGCGCATGCGTTGCATCAGCCGCTCGCGGATCACGTCGTCGCCATCGTCGAGGCGGAGCGCCAGCGCCTCGCGGAAGAGCGTCTCGTTGATGAGGTAGCGCTCGACCATCCCGTCCATCTCGTCGGGTGTCGGCAGGCGGTCGCGGCCTGCTCGGAAAAGGCTCGCGAGGCGCTGATGCACCTCGGCATCGACGCGGATCGTGCGCGGGTCGAGGGTCGCGGGACGGGTCGCGCGGTCGGCGGCGAAGAGCAGGCCGCCGATCAGGGCGAACTGGACGAGCGGCTCGGCGACGATCCGGCGCAGCGGTTCTGTCAAAGGCGGTCTCCTCATCTGCCTCGAGCCGGCCGCGATGGACCACCGAGCACGGCGTGGCCCCCCGCCCCGCGGGCGTGTCGACAGGGGCCGCGCGACAGACAGCTCTGGCCCCTGCGCATCCTAGGCGACATCCCTGTGGGACGCACCGGTCTCTGGGCCGCTGTCGGGGTCCGGGCGCCCCCGCCGCAGCGGATCCGGCGGTCCGCGCAGCAACCCTGCGCATTGACCTCACCCGCCCCGCTCGGCGATACCCACGGCATCGCCCGCAACGGATGGCAGCGATGGACCCCCTGAGCCACCCGTCCGGACTGTTTGCCGGACACCTGGTCGCGATCGAGCCCGGCGGCGCCGGCCACTGGAGCCTGATGCTGTTCCTCCTTGTGGCCGCGCCGGCGGTCGGCAGCTTCCTCGGCACCGTGGCCGACCGGGCCGCCGTGGGCGGCTCGGCGCTTGTCGGTCGCTCGCGCTGCGACGGCTGCGGCACGCGGCTCGCACCGCGCGACCTGATGCCCGTGCTCTCCTGGGCGGCCTCTGGCGGGCGGGCCCGGTGTTGCGGCGCTCCGCTTCGCGCCTGGCTGCCGGGGGTCGAGATCGCCGCATTCGGGATCACGGCCTGGGGCCTCTGGGCGACGGCGGGCGCAGCGCCGGTGCTCCAGCTCGCCACCTGCCTCCTCGGCTGGACGCTGCTCGGTCTCGCGCTGGTCGATCTTCGGACCTTTCGCCTGCCGGATGCCGGCACCTTGCCGCTGCTGCTGGCGGGGCTCGGCCTCTCGGCCGCGGGGCTGACGGGGCCGCTTTCGGCGCATCTCGCGGGCGCCGCGCTCGGCTACGGCGCGCTGGCAGGGATCGGCTGGGCCTATCTGCGGCTGCGCGGGATCGACGGGCTCGGCCTCGGCGATGCCAAGCTGCTCGCGGCGGGCGGCGCCTGGCTTGGCTGGACGGGGCTGCCCTCGGCACTCCTCTGGGCGAGCCTCGCAGGCGTTGCGCTGGCCGTCGCCACGGGCCCCTTCGCGGCGCGGCGCGCGATCCCCTTCGGTCCCGGGATCGCGGCGGGGATCTGGCTGACCTGGCTCTACGGGCCGCTGGTGTTCGGATGAGAGGGCGCGCACATGCTGACACGCCCTGACGCCCCGGCCCCCATGCCCGCGACCCCTGCCGCAGCGGCGGGCGCGCTTGCCGAGCGGCTGGAGGCCGAGGGCCGCCTCGATGCGCTCCAGCTCAGGCGCGCCGAACGGGTCGCGTCCGAGACCGGCGAGCGGCTCGACACGGTGCTGGTCCGGCTCGGCATCGTCAGCGAGGCCGAGATGGCGGATGCCGCCGCCCGGATGCTCGGGCTCGCGCGCGTGACCGCCGCCGAGTTCCCGGCCGAGCCGCCCGCGCTCGAGGCGCTGGGCCTGCGCTTCCTCACATCGGCAAAGCTCCTGCCGCTCGAGGAGACCGCCGAGGGCGTCGCGATCGCCGTCGCCGACCCGTTCGACCGGTCGGCCGCAGAGGCGGTCGCGCTCAAGCTCGGGCGCGCGGTGGTGCCCGTGGTCGCGCTCGCGACCGAGATCGAGACAGCGCTCGAGCGCCTCGCGGCCGCCGAGCAGGCCGGCGCCGAGGAGCACTCCGACACCGCCGAGGACGACATGGCCGCAGATGTGGCGCGCCTGCGCGACATGGCCTCCGAGGCGCCGGTGATCCGCCTCGTGAACCAGATCATCCGCAAGGCGGTCGAGACGCGCGCCTCCGACATCCATATCGAGCCGGTCGATCAGGGGCTGCGCGTGCGCCTGCGGATCGACGGGGCGCTCCGGGAGATCGAGCCGCCGCCCGGCTCGCTCCGTGCCGCCGTCCTCTCGCGCATCAAGATCATGGCCAAGCTCAACATCGCCGAGCAGCGCCTGCCCCAGGACGGACGCATCCAGATCGTCGTGGCGGGGCGCGAGCTTGATCTGCGCGTCGCGACGCTGCCGACGCTCCATGGCGAGGGCGTGGTGCTGCGCCTCCTCGACCGCTCCGGGCTGGTGCTTGACTTTGACGGCCTCGGCTTCGACGACACGGTCCAGCGCGCCCTGACGCCGCTGATCGAGAAGCCGAACGGGATCTTCCTCGTGACCGGCCCCACTG
>CAYORO010000010.1:0-34260 GCA_964406355.1 uncultured Limibaculum sp. | reverse complement strand
CGCCGCCAAGGCGGCCGTAGCCGCACGGCCCGCAGCCGAGGCCGAGGCGCGCCGTCAGGCCGTGGCGGAGGCCGAGCGCCTCGCGGCCGAGATTGCGTCGCGCCGGGCGGCCCAGGCGGAGGCGGCCGCGCGGGCCGAGCAGGCCGCGGCAGCCGAGCGCGAGGCGGCGGCCATCGCCCGGCTTCGCGAGCTCGAGGCGAAGGTCGCCGAGGCGGCGGAGGCCGCGGCACTGGCCGAGACCGCAGCGTCCGATCAGGCGCCGGGCACGGCCGTCTACCAGACGCTCGCCACGGTCGACCCGACACTCGTCGAGCCGGCAGAACGCCCGAACGTGCGCCATGGCGGTGCCGAGGCGGGCAACGCGGATGAGCGGGGCCTCGTGATGCTCTCGCCGCCTGCCTCGTCCGGGGACGAAGCCGAGCGCGCGGCCGATGCGCTGCCCGACGCTCCCGCGCTCAACCTGGACGCGCCGACCCCGGATGACCCCTCCAGCGCGCTGCGGGCGGCGGCCTGGCAGACGCTCTCCGGCAGCCTCGACCTCGCCGCGCTTCGGGACTTCGCCGCGTCGCATCCGGATACCGAGGAAGCCGACGCGGCGCTCGAGCGCGCCGATGAGATCATCGCCTTCCACCGCGAGGGACAGGCGCAGCTGAACCGTGCAGGCTATTGGGCCGGGCCGACCGACGGCATCTGGGGGCCCAAATCCGCCCGCGCCCTCCGTCGCTATGAGCGTGCCGAGGGGCTCGACCAGACCGGCGTGCTCACCGAGACGCTGCTCACCCGGCTCCGCGCCGAGCCAACCGCGCGCCGGGCCCGCACCACGCCGCGCCCTGCGCAAAACGTCGGCGCGGGTTCGGGGAGCACCGCCTCGCCCCCTGCGACCAGCGCCGAGTCGCAGCCCGCACAGGCTCCGGTACAGACGGCGGAGACGCCGAAACCCGCAGCGCCGGCCAAGCCAGAACCCGAGCGCGAGAGCGACTGGCAGCCCTTCGGCCTCAACAACTCGATGTGAGCCGGTAACGCAGCCGTGTCGCGGCGGCCGCGCCACCGCGGTCGCAGCGGCTTGGGCAAACCGGCGAGACAGGGTATAAATCTTACGCTACACCCGGACTCGCGGCTCTGGATCCGGGCCTGGTGTGGTGTGTGTCGACGCGGAGAATGGTGATGGACGAGTTCGAGTTCGACTGCAGCACGGGCGGCGGGCGCGACGACGAGCCGCTCCGCGTGCGTGGCACCGCCGCCCCCGATGTAATCGGCGGCGAAGGCGCGGGGGACACCCTGATCGGCCTCGACGGCAATGACAGCCTTCACGGTTGCGACGACAGCGACGTGATCGAGGGCGGATCGGGCGACGACCTGATCTTCGGCGGCCTCGGCGCCGACACCATCTCCGGCGGCGAGGGCGACGACGACATCGACGGCGGGCCGGGGCGCGACGACATCTCGGGCGATGACGGCGACGACCTGATCTTCGGCGAGGATGCCGACGACACGCTCCGCGGCGGCGGCGGCTCGGACACGCTGCGGGGCGAGCGCGGCCTCGACCTGCTGGAGGGCGGCCCCGGCGCGGACTCGCTCGAGGGCAACGAGGGCGCCGACGAGCTCCGCGGCGGCACCGAGCGCGACACCCTGCTCGGCGGCCCCGGCAACGATCTGCTGCTCGGTCAGCAGGGCGACGACCGGCTGCTCGGCCAGGGCGGCGCCGACACCCTGAATGGCGGCGCCGGCACCGACACCGCGCGCATCCCCGGGCGCCGCGCCGACACGGTGATCGAGGGCGATGCGAGCGCGGCCACGCTGCGAGGCCCCGGCGGCACCGACACGCTTCTGAATGTGGAGTTCATCGAGTTCGACGACGGCCTCGTCGATCTCCGCCCCGAGGAGCAGGAGGGCGGCCAGTTCCTGCTCGGCGGGCCGGGCCCCGATGTGCTCGATGGCGGGCGCGAGGACGACACGCTCTCGGGGCTCGGCGGCGCGGACCGGCTGTTCGGCGCCAACGGCGCGGACCAGCTGAGCGGCGATGACGGCCCCGACGATCTCGGCGGCGGCAACGGCAATGACGCGCTCTCGGGCGGCGCGGGCAACGACACGCTGATGGGTCAGCAGGGCGACGACACGCTCTATGGCTTCGCGGCCCAGGAAGGCGGCGACGTGCCCGGCGAGCCCCAGCAGGGCGGCGGCGGCACCCTGCCCGAGCCCGAGCCCGGCGTGCCCGACAATGACATGCTGATGGCGGGCGCCGGGCGCGACCTCGTCTTCGGCGGCACCGGCAACGACACGATCGACGGGCAGGCCGACGAGGACAGCCTGTTCGGCGGCTCGGGCGACGACCTGATCGAGGGCAAGAAGCAGGCGGACGAGCTCTTCGGCGAGGCGGGCGACGACCTCCTCTTCGGCGGCGCCGGCAACGACACCCTCGACGGCGGCGAGGGCGACGACACGCTCTACGCCCAGACCGGCGACGACGTGGTGATCGGCGGCCCGGGGCTCGACCGCGCGATCTTCCCCGGGCAGATCGGCGATTATGAGGTGATCGGCGATGTGTCGGGCGCCTTCGTCACCGGGATCATCGGTGCGAACACCCTCACGGGCGTCGAGATCCTCGAATTCGGCAACGAGATCGTCGATCTCCGCCAGGGCGATCCGGGCGTGGTGCCGATCACCGGCGGCCAGGGCCCCGACGAGCTCACCGGCGGCCAGGGCAACGACACGATCCGCGGCGGCGGCGGCAACGACACGCTCCGCGGCGGCCCGGGCGAAGGCGCCGACAGCCTCGAGGGCCAGGGCGGCGACGACCGTCTGATCGGCGGCGCTGGCCGCGACGAGCTCTATGGCAATGACGGCGCCGATTCGCTCTTCGGCCATGCGGGCAATGACGAGCTCTTCGGCGGCAACGGCAATGACCGGCTCGAGGGCAACGAGGGCGACGATTTCCTCGAAGGCGCGGCCGGGGCCGACCAGCTCTTCGGCGGGCTCGGCGACGACGCGATCTTCGGCGGGTCGGGCGATGATCGTATCGGCGGCCAGGAGGGCGATGACGAGATCAATGGCGGCGGCGGCGTCGACACCGCGGTGTTCCCGGGCTTCTCGGCGGCCTACACGATCACGGGCGACGAGACCGTGGCGCGGGTCGCGGGTCCCGACGGCGTCGACGATCTGCGCGGGATCGAACTCCTGGAGTTCGACGACAAGGTCATCGATCTCCGGGAGGACGATCTGCCCGAGCCCGCGCCCGGCGCGGCCTTCGACATCGACGCCACGGGCGGGTTCGACCGCGCCGGCACCACCGATGTCTATGATGCCTTCCAAGGGGTGAAGCTCACGCGCCAGGGCGCGGCCGATCTCGAGGTGCTGGCGGCGCCCTCGAACCTTCCCCCCGGCGAAACGGCACAGGCGGCCGATCTGCTGCCGGACCTTGTCGAGGCCCTGCGCGCGGCCGGGCTCGCCGCCACCGTGCGGCTCGGCGATCTGCGCCTCAACGCCGCCGGCGTGTCGATCGGCGCAGGCGATCCGGGCGATTCGCTCACCATCTCCTTCACCGAGGCCGACCGGGTGACGGGCCTCGAGGTGCTCACCGAGCCCGACGCTGGCCCGGGCGGCTTTGCCGTCCGCGAGGCCGGCGAGGAGCCCGAGGGGACCATCGATCTCCGCGTGCGCGAGCTCTCGCTCGGCGAGACCACCTTCGCGCCCGGCGGGATCTTCGACTGGGCCTACGAGTACGGCAATTTCGGCAATCTCACGACGCCGATCGAGGTGGATGTCTATCTCTCGAGCAACCCGGCGGTCACAACAAGCGACACCTTCCTCAAGCGGGTCAGCCACCCAGCCGGGGCCGAGACGGGCTTCCTGACCTTTGACAGCTCGATGCAGGACATCGAGACCGCCGTGGAGCTGCCCAAGGATCTCGCGCCCGGCACCTACTATGTCTCGGTGATCGTCGATGCCGACGACCTCCATAACGAGACCGACGAGAGCAACAACCTCGCCGAAAGCGTCGCCATCGAGGTCGTCGCACCGGCGGACCAGCCGGATTTCACGGTCGGCAACCTGCTGCTCTCCGACACCTTCTTTTACCCGGGCGACAGCTTCGACTTCGTCTACAATGTCGGCAATCTCGAGCCACAGACGGGCATCGTGCCGACGAGGTTCTATCTGTCGACCGACTCTGAAATCACCGCCGACGACCGCTTCATCTACTTCGCGAACCACGAGGGCCTGCCCTCGGGACAGGCCGCGTTCTTTGCCAGCGCGCTCGACTCGGGCTTCCCGCCGGTGCAGATCCCGTTCGACGTGGCGCCGGGGAACTACTTCATCGGCGCGATCGCCGATCCGCTCGGCGAGTCGGAGGAGGTCGACGAGTCGAACAACGTCTCCAACGCCGTGCCGATCAGCGTGTCGTTCTTCGAGCCCTTGCTGCCGGATGTCAGCCCGCGCAACCTGCGGGTCTTCGACACCGTGGTCGCGCCGGGCGATACGTTCGACTTCGCGCTCGACGTCACCAATCTCGGCGCGGTCAGCGCCACCTTCGAGGTCCAGATCCTGTTTTCGACCGATCTGTTCTTCGACGCCGCCGACACCCTTGCGGTGTTCCTGACCTATACCGACCTGCAACCGGCGCAGATCTCCACCGAGGGCTTCGTCTTCGGCGATGTGGTGCCGCTCGGCCTCGCGCCCGGCACCTATTTCGTGGCGGCGGTGGCGGACCAGTTCGGCCTGCTGAACGAGGGCAACGAGTTCAACAACATCTCGAATGTCATCGAGGTGCAGGTGACGGATCTCTTCGCCTGACGCATCCCGCGCGGCGACACTGGCCGGGTGGCGCGATCAGCCGGCCGGATAGCAGCCGGAGAACACCACCCAGGCCTGCCGGTTTCCGCGATACATCGACCGGGTCTCGCCATCGCGCTTCGTCAGCAGGGCCATCTCGCGGTCGTCGCCGCAAACGCCCGGCACCGCAGCGACCTGCGCGGCGATCTCGGTTGCCAGCGCCCTGGTCTCGCGCGCTCGGAACGGTGTGCCGGAGGTGGCCGCGGCCGCAGCGCCGGGCTCGAGGACGAGCTCCTCATACCCGCCCGGCACATCGCCCGACAGCTCGCGCACGGCGATCACGCTTTCGCTGAGCATGCCCACATAGCGGACATTCACCAGGAACCTGCGGTCCCCGTATTCGGCCAGGAAGCGGCGCTCCTTGTGGCTGAGCGGCGGCGCGGCCGGCCGGGCCGCGGCGGTCGAGGCACCGCCGGCCGGACTCGCATCGCCGTCGCGATCGGGAATGCCGAAGATGCCACCGCAGCCCATGAGCCCTCCGAGGAGGGCCAGCGACAGGACGACCCGGCCCCGCCTGGATGCTGAGGGCGGCTTCCCCCCAATACCGGTTGCGTTCATCCCGATCCGTTTCTGACCGGAGCAGGCCCCGGCTCGCTTTCGCCGGCCCCACCTCAACACGCAGCGCCGGTCCCCATCTCTAGCTGGCCCGCCGGCAATGTCCGGGCGTCGTCGGAGCACTCGGGATCCGTACCCGCATGGCGTGCTTCGAAACGTTAACATGCCCGAGCCCCACCGCGCCGACAACAAGAAGCTCACGGCCGTCTCGTCGCAATGCCTGCCCGGATGCCGGGCCGGGCGGTCCCAGCGAAAGCGACTGGACAGCGGGTGCAGTTTGCCCATTGTCGAAGGACGCGGAGCGGCCACCTGCCCGCATGCGTGGCCATCGATGGGGGCTCGGGTGAACATCCTGCTTGTCGAGGACGAGACACGCGTCGCGGACTTCGTGCGGCGGGGCCTCCGGGCCGAGGGCTGGGCGGTCGAGCACGCGGAGGCCGGCGAGGCCGCGCTCGAGATCCTCGGCGAGCGCCGCTTCGACGTGGTGGTGCTCGATCTGATGCTGCCCGGGCTCTCGGGCCTCGAGGTCTGTCAGCGGATGCGCGCGCGAAAGATCCACACGCCGGTGCTGATGCTGACCGCGCTCGACGCCACCGACGACCGCGTGGCCGGGCTCCGGGCCGGCGCCGACGACTATCTGCCGAAGCCCTTCGACTTCGAGGAGCTGCTGGCCCGGATCACGGCGCTGCAGCGCCGGGCGACCGAGTTTGCGCAGCCGACCTCGCAGTCGGTCCTCGCCCATGCCGGCCTCGCCTTCGACCGGGACTCGATGATCCTGACGGTGGACGGCAAGCCCGTCGATCTCTCGGTCAAGGAGCGGGACCTGATCGCGCTCTTTCTCGCCAACGCCAACAAGGTGCTGAGCCGCGAGCGCATCCTCAACGCCGTCTGGTGCACGCAGGAAGACCCGCTGACGAACGTGGTCGACGTCTATATCGGGCGGCTCCGGCGCAAGATCGATCCCTACGGCCATCTCATCGCGACCGTCCGGGGGGTGGGCTATCGCTTCGGCTGACCGCCTCGCCCCGCCTCCCCTCGCCCCGCCTCCCCTCCCCGGCCAGCCATGACCCTGACGCGGAGCACGATGGTCGGGCTCTGCCTCGCCGCCGCGGCCGCGTGGGGGCTGTTGTGGCTGCCGATCCGGGTGCTGGAGGAAGCGGGCCTCTCGGGCGGCTACGGGGCGCTCGCCCTCAATATCGCCACGCTGCCGACGCTCTTCGCCCTCGCGCTGTTCGCACATGGGTCGGTCGGGCGGCGGGCCGCATTCGGCTCGGTGGTGCTCGGGGTCGCCATCACGGCCTATGCAGCGTCGCTGGCGCTGACCGACGTCGTCCGCGCGGTGCTGCTCTTCTACCTGGCGCCGGCCTGGAGCGTCGCGATCGAGTGCCTCTTCATGGGTCGGCGCTTCGGCCTCCGGAGCCTCGTGGCGCTGGCGCTCTCCTTCGCCGGCGTGGTGACCGTCTTCCGTGCGGAGATCTCGCTCGCGGGGTTCGGAGCGGGCGATGCGCTGGCGATCGCCTCGGGGATGGCGTGGTCGGTGGGTGCGGCGCTGGTCTACACGGATGAGGCACGCCACCCGGCGCGGCTCGCGCTGCTCTGCGGCCTCGCGGCGGTTGCGAGCGCGGCACTGCTGGCCCCCGCCACGGGGCCGGCGCCGGAGCTCTCGGTGGCCTTGGAGGCGCTGGCGCTCTGGCTCGCCGCGGGGGCGCTCTTCCTGGCGCCCGTGCTCGCCGTCACGCTCTGGGCCGCCGTCTCGCTGCCGCCCGCAACATTGAGCTTTCTGCTGACCGCGGAGATCGTGGCCGGCGTCGGCTCGGCCGCGCTCCTGCTCTACGAGCCCTTCGGCTGGCCCGAGGCGCTCGGCGCCTGCCTGATCGCGGCGGGCGCGGTGGCAGAGGTGGCGACGCTCCCCCGCCCCTTCGGCCGACGCCGGGCCTGAGCGCCCGCGGCGGCCAGGCCAGGCCGGGCCGGGAGCCGCCGCGAGAAGGGGCTCGCCTCCAAGGGCGAGTTGTGGCTTTACTATACAACGTGGGCATGAATCAGATCGTGATATGCGCCCGGAGATCCCCCGATGACCGACAGCACCCAAGCCACCTCGCCCACTCGCCTCGCCGCAGGCGCCTCCGGCGGGCCCACCGAGCTCACGCCGGAGCAGGTGGTGCCGGCGCCCGGCGCCCCTGCACCCGTCGACAGCACAGCGTCGGGCACGCTCTTCGCCGAGACCACCTTCGGCCCGGCCGACGGAACGGCAGTCTCCTTCGTGCTCACGCTCGACGGGCTCGACCTCGTCGAGGATCCGGCCGAGCGCACCACCGAGACCGCCGTCACCTCGATCACGCTCCATCTCGGCGGCGAGGGTGAGCGCGGCGAGGGTGTGCTCGAGCTCTTCGGCGAGGCGCTCAACGACACCGCCGTCAGCGTCATCGACTACACTGCCGAGACGCTGAGCGGCTTCTGGAGCATCCTCTCCGAAGGGCCCGACGGCGCCCCGGGCTTCCGCGACATCGAGAGCGAGATCCTCTCGGGCGAGACCTATATCGAGGTCGCGACCGTCGGCTCCGACGCGCCCGACACCGCCGCGCTCCGCGCACAGATCGAGCCGGTGCCGCTCGCCTTCCCCACGACGATCATGGAGGTGCAGGGCCCCGGCCATTTCTCGCCCTTCGCGCTCACCACCTTCCTGCCCCCGCCCTTCGGCGACGATCCGGGCGATGTGCCGCTGATCCTGCCGGTGCCCGGCGAGGAGTATTTTGGCACCTTCGTGCGGGTCTCGGGCGTTGTCACCGCGGTCGACGACACCGGCTTCTACCTCCAAGACCCGATCGGCGACGGCGACCCGGCCACCTCCGACGCCGTCTTCGTCGCCTATGACGGTGATCTCGACGAGCTGGCCGAGATCCGGTTCGGCCAGACCGTGTTCGTGCGTGGCCAGGTGGCCGAGATCGTCCCCGGCGGCACCGAGACCGGCGGCCTCTCGCGCACCACGATCCTGGCGGACAACGTCACGGTGCCCGAGTTCTCGCCGGCCGAGGTCGTCCCCGACATCTTCCCGACGCTGGTGGAGATCGGCCCGGGCGGCCGCCTGCCGCCCACCGAGGTGATCGAGGACGACAGCTTCGAGGTCTTCGAGCCCGAGACCGACGGGATCGACTTCTACGAGAGCCTCGAGGGGATGCTGGTGAGCCTGCCGGCCTCGGAGGCGATCTCGCCCCGCGCGGCCTCGGGCGAGATATATGTGCGAGCGAGCGGCCAGGAGGTCTCGGGCCTCAACGAGCGCGGCGGCCTGACCCTGACCGAGAGCGACTTCAACCCCGAGCGCCTGCGCATCGATCCGGACCCGGAGATCTCCGGCGGCGTCGAGATCCCAGAGGTGTTCGCCTTCGCGAGCCTCGGCCCGCTCGAGGGCGTGGTCGCCTATGAGGCGGGCGAATACGAGATCGTGCCGACCACGCCCTTCGACGTGCTGATCCCCGAATTCCTCGTGGATCCGGGGGAGATGACGCTGATCGAGGGCGACGCCTCCACCCTCACGGTCGCGACCTACAACGTGATGGACCTCGACCCCAACGACCTCGACGCCGATGCCGACCTCGAGAACGGGCGCTTCGACGAGATCGCGCGCCAGATCGTGCAGAACCTCAACAGCCCGGACGTGATCGCGCTCCAGGAGGTGCTGGACAATGACGGCTCGGCCGAGACCGCGGTCGTCGCGGCCGATCTGACGCTCGCGACGCTCCTCGAGGCGATCGACCGCGCCGATGACGGCGAGGCCAACGGCTCGAGCCCCTATGCGGCGATCGACACGCCCGAGGCCGCCTTCGGGCCCACCGGCACCACCGCCGTCGGGGTCCCGCGCAACGCGTTTCTCTACCGCACCGACCGGGTGGAGTTCGTCGAGGGCTCGCTCACCACGATCGGCAGCCAGGACGAGGCCGACCCCTTTGCCCGCACGCCGCTGCCGCTGGTGGCGGATTTCGTCTTCGCCGGCGAGACGGTGACGCTGATCAACACCCAGCTCGCGCCCAAGGACGGCTCGGCGCCGATCATGGGTGCCGCCCAGCCGGTCGATGTCCGCCAGGAGGACTCGCTCGTCAATGGCGGGGTCGAGACCCGGCGCGCCCAGGCGCAGGAGATCAACGACTTCGTCGACCAGCTGATGATGCTCGACTTCCCGCGCGAGTTCGTCCTGCTCGGCGATATGAACGAGCTCGGCTTCGTCTCGCCGGTCGCCGAGATCCTGCCTGGTCCGGACGGCGCGCTCCGCGACCTCGCCGAGACCGTCGACCCGCTCGAGCGCTGGAGCGTGATCCGCGAGGGCAACGCCCAGGCGTTCGACCACATGTTCGTCTCGGACCGGCTCGCGGTCACCGGGGTGCTCGACTATGTCCACACCAATGCCGAGTTCGCCGAGACCCCGGCGCGCGCGTCGGACCACGACCCGCTGGTGGCGGGCTTCCGCATCGGCAGCGAGGCGCCCCGGATCATCCCGGGCAGCGACACCGCCGACACGCTCACGGGCACCGAGGAGGACGACGCGATCGGCGGCTTCGGGGGCGACGACGTGTTCACCCTCTCGGGCGGGTCGGACTTCCTCAACGGCGGCGCTGGGCGCGACGTGCTCGACGGCCGGACGACCCCTGGCCTCGGGGCGATCACGCAGAACCCGGACGGCACGATCACCGTCGCAAAGGGGGACGACCGCGTCGACACGCTGCGCGCGATCGAGGAGATCGCGCTCGAAGGCGGCACGCGGGTCTTCGACATCGAGGGCGAGCAGCTCGACGAGGTCTACCGGCTCTACTCCGCGAGCCTCGCGCGCACGCCCGATCAGGCGGGGCTCCGCTTCAATCTCCGGCTCGCGGAGGACGGGGTCGCGCTGCTGGAGCTCGCCGCACTCTTCGTCGAGAGCGACGAGTTCGGCGTCCTCTATGGCGAGGACCCGACGGCCGAAGCCTATGTCGACGCGCTCTATCTCAACACGCTCGGCCGGGCGGGCGACGAGGGCGGCCGGGCCTTCTGGATCTCGGCGCTCGAGGCGCGCGAGCTCGACCGGGCCGATGCGCTCGTCGCCTTCTCCGAGAGCCCCGAGCATGTGGAGCGGACGGCGCCGCAGCTCGAGACCGGGGTCTTCGTGCTCGACGGGCTCATCGACGGCTGAGTGAGAGGCGAGCCGGGGCGGGGCGAGCCGGGGCACGGCGGCTCGCGCTCAGCCCGCAAGCGGGACGACCGTCCGACCCATCGGCCCCTGCGCGGCCGGCTCCGGCGCCTCGGTCGCGATGGCGGCCGGAGGCGCGCCGTCGGCGTGATCCGACCTCGCAAAGATCCGCGGCCGGCGAGAGGCGAGCACCAGGCAGGCCTCGATCACGCGCCGGAGCGAGGGGCCGGTCGCGAGCGAGGCAAGCCCGCCGTCGAGCACCACATAGTCGCGGCCGATCCGGGCGATGTGGAGCGCCAGCTCGCCACTGCCCGGCTGGAGCGCGACGATCCACGGATCGCCGCACTCGGACGCCCCCTCGGCCCAGTCGACCCGCGCGGTCTCGTCGATGGCGCGCTTGAGGCGATCGATCTGGCACCGTTCGGCCTCGGACCAGGCCCCGACTGGGCGGGGCTCGGCAGGCTCAAATCCGATCACATTGTCCAAGGCGTCCTCCGAGACGCGGGGGCCGCACCGGCCCCTCAGGGGGCGGGCTGAGACGGGCGGGCCGCCCTGCGGACCCAGCTCGGCAGGAGCGACATGGGCGCCTCGACCGCCCCGGGAACCACCGGCGGGTCGAGCCGGGCGAGCCTGGCGTGCAGCGAGCGATCCTCGAAGGCCGCCAGCACCTCGCTCGCGCCGCCCACCAGCTCGCCGCCGACAAAGACCTGTGGCACCGTCCGCCGACCGGTGTGTGCGAAGAGCGCGCGCAGGATCTTGCCGCCGCGGTCGCCCTCCCGGAACTCGGCGGTGTCGACATCGACCGAGCGGAGCGCGATCCCGGCGCGGTCGAAGAGCCTGCGCACCGACCAGCAGAACTCGCACCACTCGAAGCCGAACATCACCACCGGGGCGTCGGCGCTGGCCACTGCGGCCCCGACAAACGCGACCGCCTCGGGCTCGGGCGCGGGCCGCGCGCCGGCCGGTCGGGGCGGGCGCGGGGGCGGCGGGGCGGAGGCGGCGATCTCGCGCTCCTCTTCGGTCATCTCCACCGGCACGTCCTCGAAGAGTGGCGTGGTGAGATACCGCTCGCCGGTGTCCGGCACCATGGCGAGGAGGCGCGACCCCTCGGGCGCCGTCTCGGCGATCTGGAGCGCCGCCGCCACGGTCGCACCGCCGCTGATCCCGCAGAAGATGCCCTCGCGTGTGGCGAGCTCGCGGGCCATCCGCAGCGCAACCCAGCCCGAGACCGGCTCGAACCGGTCGATCAGCCCCGCCTCGCGCGCATCGCCGGCGAGCTTCGGCACGAAGTCGGGCGTCCAGCCCTGCATCGGATGGGCGCGCGCATCCGGGTGACTGCGGGCCGCGGTGCCGTCGGAGTTGCGGAGCTGGGGGATCTCGCTCGAGAGGATCCGGCTGTTGTCGGGCTCGGCGACAACGATCCGCGTCTCCGGGCTCTCGGCCTTCAGCACCCGCCCGACGCCTTTGAGCGTGCCGCCGGTGCCAAACCCCGTCACCCAGTAGTCGAGCCCGAGATCCTGGAAGTCGTCGAGGATCTCTCGGGCTGTTGTCGCCGTGTGGATGTCCGGGTTGGCCTCGGTCTCGAACTGGCGGCAGAGGAACCAGCCGTGTTTCTCGGCGAGGCGCTGGGCGGTGGCGAACATCCCCGTCCCGCGCTCGGCGGCCGGCGTCAGGATCACCCGCGCCCCGAGGAAGCGCATCAGCTTGCGCCGCTCGACGCTGAAGTTTTCGGACATCACGATCACCAGCGGATAGCCCTTTTGCGCGCAGACCATCGCGAGGCCGATGCCGGTGTTGCCCGAGGTCGACTCGATCACCGTCTGGCCGGGTGTCAGCGCGCCCGAGCGCTCGGCCGCCTCGATCACCGAGAGGGCGAGGCGGTCCTTGACCGAGCCCATCGGGTTGAAGGCCTCGAGCTTGGCATAGAGGCTGACATGGGCCGGGCCGATCCGGTTGAGCCGCACCACAGGGGTGCGGCCCACCGTCTCGAGGATCGAGGCGAACGGACCGTGCCGCGTGCTGGGCCGCGTGCTGGGCCGCGTGCTGGGCCGCTCGGGGTAGGATCTGTGGACGTACATGCTGTGCTCCTGATCGAGATGGGGGCTGCTCAGGCCGCGGCCCGGTGGCGGAGGGTGCGCTCGAGATGGTCGGCGAGGTCGCGGGCATCGCGGCCCGCGCCCGAGATCTGCAGCGACCGGCGCCGGCGCAGGAACGGCAGGCCGAGCGCATAGAGCCCGGGCATTCCCGTCACAATGCCGCCCTGATGCGCGAGCCGGCCACGGCGGTCGAAAACCGGGAGGCCGAGCCAGGCATGGTCGGGCCGGTAGCCGGTCGCCCAGACCACCGAGGCGACCTCGCCCGAGCGGAGGTCGATCCCGAGCCGCGGGGCCGCCGGCACCGGGGCCGGCTGCGGCCGCTCGGGCCGGGTGAGGGCCGCCGAGGGGACATGGCAGGCCACCCACTCGTCGATGCGGTCGCAGAGCCGGGCGAGCTTGAGGTCGGCCGCCCCGCAGACATGGGCGAGCCCGCCCGAGAACAGCGCCCGCCCGTCGCGGATCTCCATCAGCCGCCCGGTGATCTCGACGCCCTCGGCCTGGAGCGCGGCGAGGTCCACGGGCGACGGCCCCCCGGTGATCTGGGGCGAGGGGGTGCGGCGCGCCCGCTCGAGGTCGTCGACCATGTCGAAGCGCTCGTCGAGGGCGCCGATCGCGTCGAGCCACCATTCGATGTCGCGCCCCCGATAGCGCCGCGGCAGGCGCAGATGCTGGCCCACCGCGAGGGTGACCGGCCGGCCGGAGGCGTGGATCTCGCGCGCGAGCTGCACGCCCGAGGCCGAAGCGCCAACCACCAGCACGCCGCCCTCGGGCAGATCGGCAGGGCGCTTGTAGGCTGCGGCGGTGGTCTGCACGATCCCGCCGGGCACCGCCTCGGCGAGCGCCGGGACCAGGGCCCGCGCACAGGCACCGGTGGCAAGCACAAGGCTGCGGCAGCGGATCGGCCCCCGGCTGGTCGAGAGCTCGAAGCCCGTCTCGCGCGGGCGCACGCCCAGCACCTCGGTGTGCTCCTCGACCGGTGCGCCGATCATCCGCGCATAAGCCTCGAGCCGCCCGAGATGCTCGGCCCCGGCCATGTATCCATGCGGGTCGGTGCCCCAATAGGGCATCCCGGGCAGGCCGTTGGCCCAGTTCGGTGTCAGCAGGCGGAGGCTGTCCCAGCGCGCGCTGCGCCAGGCCTCGCCGATGCTGCCCTTCTCGAGCACCAGATGGTCCAGATGGCGATGCGACAGCTCGCGGCTCATGGCGAGCCCGGCCTGTCCGGCGCCGATCACGACGGTCGTCACGGTGCGCACGGTCACGGTGCAGCTCCTTCAATCAACAAATGCCCTGCGGCAGGGTGGAAATGGCCAGTGGGCGGGACCGCGCGCGGGGCGGCGCGCGATCCCTCGGCTCAAGCGTCCCGGCTGGGCTGGCGGGACAAAAGATCCTCGACGTCCTCCCGGGTGAGCCCGATGTCGTCGAGCTCACGCGTCGAGAAGGTGGCGAGCCGGCGATAGGCGGCCCGGTCGGCCATCCGCTTCGCCCGCCGGGCCCAGGTCCGGCTGAGCCAGTTGAGGATCGCAGACGCGAGCGGCGCGCGGCCGACACGGGTCTCAGTGGTCATGGGTCGCTCCTTTCAGCGTCCCGGGCGGGCCGGTCTCAGGCGACCGAGACCTGCACCACGCCCGGATTGGTGATGATGTCGAAGACGGCCGAGCGCTTTTGCGACTGCGCCACGATCCCGGCGATCTCCTCACGGGTGGCGTCGGCGTCGATCTCGAAGCTGACGCGGATGGCGCTGAAGCCGTTGCGCACGTTCGGATCGATGCCGAGGATGCCCTGCAGGTCCATCTCGCCCTCGACCGTCGCGGTCACCGAGCGCAGCTGGATGCCGCGACGCTCGGCCACCGAGGCCACACCGCCGGTCAGGCAGGAGGCGAGTGCCGAGAGCACGATCTCCACCGGTGTCGGGCCGAGATCGGGCGCGGCGAACTGCTCCGGGTGGTCGGCGTCGATGGCGAAGCTCTTGCGCCGGCTCTGCTCCTCGCCGAGGCCGTAGAAGCCCTCGATCGTCGAGCGGGAGTGCACGCCCTCCTGCCAGGCGCAGCGGGCCCGCCAGGTGAAGCGCGCGCCCTCGGGGGCCGCCTCGAGCGCCTCGCGGGCGGCGAGGATCGCCTCGACATTCACGCCGTTGTCCGCGGTCTTGATGCTGGTCTGAATGGTCATCGTTCTATGGTCCTCTGTGCTGGGGGGAGCGGTCGCGGGCGCCGATCGCCTGCCGTCCTCCGGTGCCGGGCGATGTGGCCGATGCCGGGGCGCGGCGCCTGAAGGCGTCCTGAAAGTTATCTGAAAGGCACGATCGGCCGCGCAGAGGCCCCGACGTGGCCCCGACGTGGCCCCGACGTGGCCCGGTCACGGCCCACCCGACCGGGCGTTCGGCCGGGTGGACACAGGGGCGTGTCAACCAAAGCACACTTCCGTGAAGATGGAAGATCGTCACTGTCGCGACGCGCGCGACGCGCTTAGGGAGAGGTCTTCGCCGCATTCCGGCCATATTTGGTGATTCGCCCGACCCCCGAAGACACGCCCCATGGACCGCAAGACCGACCCCCGCCTCCCCTCCGCCAGCGATCCGAGGACGCCGCCGATCGCGCACACGCCGTTCCATCTCGGCGGCTGGCGGATCGACCCGGACGCGCGAGAGGCCACCGACGGCCAGCGCACGCGGCGCCTCTCGCCCCGTGCGATCGGGGTCTTGAGTGCGCTCGCCGAGGCGCGCGGCGACGTGGTGAGCCGCGCCGAGCTGATGCAGCGCGTCTGGCCCGGCATCTTCGTCAGTGACGAGAGCCTCACCCAGGCGGTCTCGGAGCTGCGCCGCCTCTTCACCGACCGGGGCGTGATCGAGACCATCGCCAAGAGCGGCTACCGGCTGACCGTCCCGGTGCTGGCGGACGTCCCCGACGAGGCCCCGCGCGCCCTGGGCGGCGAGCTCTTCGATCTCGAGGCCTATGCGCTCTGCCTCGAGGCGCGGTCGCGGCATGCCCGCTGCGGCGTCGGCGGGCTGGCCGAGGCGCAGCTGCTGACGGCGCGCGCCGCGTGCACCGCGCCCGGTTTCGCGCTCGCCCGCGCCGAGCATTCGCTGGCGCTCGTCCGCCGACACCTCTTCATGACGGATGGCAGCGAGTTGTTGCGCGACGCCGCCGCCGAGGCCGAAGCGGCCCTGAGGCTTAAGCCCGACCTCCCGCTCGCGCATCTCGCCCAGGCCTTCGCGCTGGCAGCGCTCGGCCGCGGGACGCTGGCCGAGGCCGCACTCCGCCGGGCGATCACGCTCGACCCGACATCGGCCGATGTCCATCTCGTCGGCGCGAAGATCCTGCTTGCCAAGGGCGACCACGAGACGGCCACCGTGCTGGCGGAGCGGGCCTCGGCACTCGATCCCCACGACATCCAGGGCTATTTCCTCGCCGCGCGCTCGGCACGGGCCTTCGATCCCGCCCGTGCCCGACGCGCCTCACGGGCGGCGCTCGAGCGGGTCCGGGCGCATCTTGCGGGCGACCCGGAGGAGGCCCGGGCGGTCACGGCCGGCGCAACCTGCATGGCGCTGCTTGGCGAGCGGGAGACGGCGCTGGCCGCGCTGGCGGCGCTCGATGCCGACCGCAGCCCGATGGAGTACTACCACGCCGTGAGCTTTGCGATCGCTGGCGAGATCGATGCCGCGCTCAGCGCGCTCGAGCGCGTGGTCGACCATGGCTGGCGCTATTTCGACTGGCTCGACGCCGATCCGACCATGGCAGCGTTGTCCGGCGAGCGGCGGTTCCAGCGCGTGCGAGCGCTGCTCTGCGCCGCCTGAGGGGCGCCAAGCGTCCCTCAATCCGCCGCTCACGCTGCCGTTTCGGCAGGGTGGCGGCCTGCGTTTCCGAATTGGTCGCCTTGCAATACGCTTAAAGAAAAACTAAACAACCTCAGGGGGAGTTGGGAATCGGGTGTGGTGTCGCTGTGGTGAAACAGCGGCGCCCTTTGGCGTTGCCAGAGACTGGGCGCAGCGTTGCGCGCCGGGGGAACGCAGATGAGTATTGCGTCTGGCCGTTCGATTTGCAGTGTGTCCATCGCGTCCCGCCCGATAACGCCACCTTGCGCGACACAGGTCGGTCCCCGCCCCTCGATAGGGGCATTTGCCCGCGACGAGCGCGGGGCGATCACCCCCTATATGATCATCATGTTTCTCATGGTCTGCGGTTTCGTGGGCCTCCTGATCGATGCCTCGCGCGGCTATGTCATGCACGGGGATCTCCAGAACTTCGTCGATGACGTCGCGCTCGCCGCCGCCAACGAGCTCGATGGCACGGATGGGGCGATCGAGCGGGCGCAGCGCATCGTCGACATCGAGGGGCTGCACCGCGACTGGTCGACCACCGCGATGGTCGCCGAACGCTTCCAGATCCGCGAGTCGATCTTCCTCAAGGGCGATCCCGACGCGGTCAACGGCCACATGATCCCGTCATCCGTCACCGCGCTGCAGACCAACCGGGACGACGAGGCGAGCCATGTCGTGATCGTCGCCGAGATGGTCGAGATGCCGGTCACGCTCCTGAGCCTCGTGAATGGCGGGCGCGGCGGCAACATCACGATCCAGACGGCGGCCGCGGCCCATCTCTCCGACGCATGCTCGCTGACCCAGCCGCTCTTCGTGATGTGCGCCCCGACCGGCGTCGACTTCGAGACGATGGAGGCCGGCACCCAGATCGTGCTCGACGAGAATGACGACCTTCGCCTCGACGAAGGCGAGTATGGCATCGTCACCGACATCGCCGACGATGCCGTCGGCACCTGCGCCGGCTATTCCGGCGATGCGGGCATCGAGTGCCTGCTCGCGATCAACAATCCCGCGCCGGATTGCCATGACGGCACTGTGGATATCATCTCCGATGTCGACGGCGACATCGATGTGGGCCTGGCCGTGAACACCCGCTTCTCGATCTTCGGCGACGACCTCGGCGCCTTCGCCGCGACCGCCGCGGTGTCGGGCGACGTGAACGACTTCACCCCCTCGGACTACGAATGCAACGGTCAGATCATCGAGGCGTCCAACACCGCCCAGGGTCTGCCGCGGCGCGGCTGCCTCGACAACGGGAGATGCGGCAACATCGCCTCGCCGCCGCCGGCCCGCGCCTTCCGTCAGTATTGGCAGGCCAACTACGGAGAGGCGCTGCCATCGACGAGTTCTGTGACGGGCGGTCCGATCAACACCGCCTACCTCGTGTATCTTGAGGAGATCGCCCAGGGCAAAATCAGCGCCGGCACGAGTGCACGCGCGCATTGCCAGCCCACGGGCGCGGTGGCTCAGCAGGGCCGGCGCACCTTCGAGGTGGGCGTGATCGACTGCTCGGCCCTCGCCGACGGTGTCAGCTATGCCGACATCCCGGTGGACACCGTGATCGACGTCTTTCTCACCGAAACCGTGCCGGCCGAAAAGGACGTGTTCACCGCGGATTTCGACGGCGAGTACAGCTTCGTCGACGCGCTCGGCGACACCGTGACCGGCAGCATGTCGGGCGGCGACGTGGCCTCCTCGGTGGCCGCGCCCTACAGCTGGGATGGCTCGGTGACCTATGATCCCTATACCGACCAGGGCCTGTCGATCTACGCGATCGCCAATGGGGCCGATGCAGTCAACGCGCCCGTGCTCTACGACACCCAGGCCCAGGGCGGGCTCGACCCCGATCTCACCTCGACCGACAAGGGCAATGTTCTGATCATCCAGCAGGACCCCACCGTCGGGCCCAACGACAACCGCAAGGGCGGGGCGCTCTTCTTCCAGTTCGACGAGAAGCGCGAGGTCTCGCAGATCGAGTTCTTCGACGGCGAGGAAGAGCACAACGTGCTGATGCTGTGGAGCGAGCCGGTGATCACGGCGGCGGACGAGGCGGTGATCCCCACCTATGAGGGCGACCCCGCGGTGCTCAACGAGAATGGGCGCCCGCAGAAGGACGCGCTGCAATTCATCGATCGCGTGAACCGCGACCCGGTCGGCAACGCCCCCTGCGTCATCCCGGTGCCGGTGATCGGCGACAAGGCGCATCGACCGCTGCTGATCACGGAGACCGAGGAGTACAAGACCTGCGTCGAGAACGGCACGCTGAGCGCGGCGGGGATCTCGACGCTGGCCTATGTGATGGACGGCTCGGGCGCGATCGACGGGATCACCTTCGACTACCCGCCGTCCAACTATGACGATCTGACCCTCGAGTTCTTCGGGGTCGTCGGCGATGACGACAGCCGGATCGTTCAGTCGCCGGCGCTGACGAAGTAACCCCTCGCGAAGACCGAACCGCGCCCGCCGCCCGACGGCGCGCCGGGGCGTTCTGAGTGGTCCCTCGATCTCCATGGCCCGCCCCTGCCCGGCGCAGATCCGCGCAGGCCGTGGACATCGCCGTGAGGCATGCCACCTCCCCGTCCGTCTAGGACAGAGTGGAATGCCCGCGCCCATGCGAGACCGCGCCCTGGAGATGCTGACCGACTTCGCGCCCCGGATGGGGCGGCGCTATGCGTCTGGTCGGAACTTCGACCACGGCCCCGGGCGGCATATCGCCGTCTCGCGCCTCTCTCCTTACGTGCGCCGTCGCGTGGTGACGGAGGCCGAGCTCGTCTCGGTCGCGCTCCAGCACCACGGGATCGACGGCGCCGAGAAGTTCGTCCAGGAGGTCGTGTGGCGGAGCTACTTCAAGGGCTGGCTTGAGCGGCGCCCCTCGGTGTGGGACGCCTATCGCACGGGCCTCGCGGGCGATCTCGCGCAACTCGAGAGCGACCGCCGGATGCGCAAGGCCGTCGAGGCGGCACGCGACGGCGCCACTGGGCTCGCCTGTTTCGACGCCTGGGCGGAGGAGCTCGTCGAGACCGGCTATCTCCACAACCACGCGCGGATGTGGTTCGCCTCGATCTGGATCTTCACGCTGGGGCTGCCCTGGCGGCTGGGGGCGGACTTCTTCTACCGCCATCTCCTCGACGGCGACCCGGCCTCCAACACGCTCGGCTGGCGCTGGGTGGCGGGGCTGCACACCCGCGGCAAGGCCTATCAGGCCAAGGCCTGGAACATCGCGAAATACACAACCCAGCGCTTCACCCCGCGCGACGTGGATCTGGCCGACCCGATCGAGCCTCTCGACGCGACCGAGCCCGAGGGATTGCCGCCCACCTCACCGGTTCGGGCGGTCGAGGCTCCCGAGCCCGGGGTGCCGACGGCGCTGCTGATCACCGAGGAGGACTGTTCGCTCGAGGCTTTTGCCCCATCGCGGCTCGAGCTTTGCGCAGCCGCAACCCTGTCGGCGAGCCATCTGCGCTCGGACCTGCCGGTGGCCGAGCCGATTGCCGCCTTCGAGGCCCAGGCGCTGGCCGATGCGGCCGCCCGGCTCCAGCTCGCGCCCGAGCGGCTCGAGGCTCGCGATCCCGCCGATCTCGCGCGCTGGGCCGCCAGGGCCGGCGCCCGACAGATCGCCGCGGCCTATGTGCCGCTGGGCCCGCTCCGCGACTGGCTCGACGCCGCAGCGCCGGCGCTCCGAGCCGAGGGGATCGTGTTCCGGGAATGGCGCCGTGAGTGGGACGCGGCCGTCTGGCCCCATGCGACCGCCGGTTTCTTCAAGGTGAAGCAGCAGATCCCGCGGATCCTCACGGGCCTCGAGATCGCCTGACCGAAAGCGGGCGCAGATCAGAACCGGGCCCCTGACCCTTGACCTCCGGGGCGTGGCGGGCCCACCTCCCGGTAAGACCGGGGCGAGGGAGCGAGCCGATGATCCCATCCGAGGTGCATGAGGCGACGGCCGATCCGGTGGCTTTGATCGATCCGGTCAGCGGCAAGAGCGTCACCGCCGGCCCCGAGGCGCCGCAGGTGGAATGGCGCGGACAGACTTGGTACTTCGCCACCTCCTGCTCGGCGACAAGCTTCCGCACCGACCCGGAGTTCTACGCTTCCGGCCGCGCCCGCGAGGCGCGCGCCCGGGTCGTCGCGCAACCCGGCATGCAGTACACCTGCTCGATGTGCCCGGAGGTGATCAGCGACGAGCCGACCGACTGTCCGGTCTGCGGCATGGCGCTCGAGCCGATGACTCCGAGCGACGGGCCGAACCCCGAGCTCGTCGACTTCACGCGGCGCCTGTGGATCTGCCTCGCCGCCGCGGTGCCGCTGATGATCCTCACCATGGGCGGCATGGTGGGGCTGCCTGTGGTCGACTGGATCGGCGGGCCCCAGGCCGGGAAGTACGCCGAGTTCGCCCTCGCGACGCCGGTGGTGCTCTGGGCCGGGCAGCCGTTTTTCTCGCGGGGCTGGGCGTCGATCCTCCGGAACTCGCCCAATATGTGGACGCTGATCTCGATCGGCGTCGGCGGGGCCTATGCCTATTCGCTCGCGGCCACCTTCCTGCCGGGGATCTTCCCGGAAGCCTATCGCGGCGCCGAGGGCGTCGGCACTTATTTCGAGGCGGCGGCGGTCATCATAACCTTCGTTCTCATCGGGCAGGTGCTGGAGCTCCGCGCCCGCGAGCGCACGGGCGATGCGATCCGCGCGCTGATGGGGCTGGCGCCGGACACCGCGCGGCGCGTGCTGCCGGACGGCACCGAATACGACGCGCCGCTCGCGAACATCCTGGCGGGCGACCGCCTGAGGGTCCGCCCGGGCGAACGCGTGCCGGTCGACGCGCGCGTGGTCGACGGCGCCTCGACGGTCGATGAGAGCATGATCACCGGCGAGCCCCTGCCGGTCGAGAAGGGTGCGGGCGATCCGGTGATCGGCGGCACGCTCAACCGGCAGGGCTCGCTGATCATCGAGGCCGAGCGCGTGGGCGCCGACACCGTGCTTGCCCGCATCGTCGATATGGTGACCGAGGCGCGGCGCTCCCGCGCGCCGATCCAGGGCGCCGTCGACCGGGTGGCGGCGGTCTTCGTGCCGACGGTGGTGGCGGTCGCGGTGCTGGCCTTCGTCCTCTGGCTGAGCGTGGGGCCCGAGCCGGCGCTCGCCCATGCGGTGGTCGCGGCGGTGTCGGTGCTTATCATCGCCTGCCCCTGTGCGCTCGGCCTCGCGACGCCGATCTCCATCACCACGGCCGCCGGCCGTGGGGCTCAGGCGGGTGTCTTGGTGCGCAATGCCGAGGCGCTGGAGCGCCTCGCCCGGGTCGACACGCTGGTGGTCGACAAGACCGGCACGTTGACCCGCGGGGTGCCTGCGCTGACCGACGCGATCGGCCTCGGCGCCCAGGACGACACCACGGTGCTGCGCCTCGCCGCCGCGCTCGAGACAGGCTCGGAGCATCCGCTTGCCGAGGCGATCCTAGCGGGCGCGGCCGAGCGGGGGATCGCGGTGCCCGCTGCGTCGGGGTTCGAGGCGGTTGCGGGGATGGGCGTGCGGGGCGTCGTGGAGGGCCTGACGGTCGCGCTCGGCAATGCCGCGATGATGCGGGCGGTCGGCATCGATCCGGGTGGCGCCGCGGCCCGCGCCGAGGCGCTCGCCGACGAGGGCAAGACGGCGGTCTACCTGGCGGTCGATGGGGCGCTGGCGGGCCTTTTGGCCGTGGCGGACCCGATCAAGGAGACGGCGGGCGAGACGATCCGCGCGCTGCGGGCCGAAGGACTCCGCATCGTGATGGCGACCGGCGACACCGAGCGCACGGCCCGCGCGGTCGCCGCCGCGCTCGGCATCGAGGAGGTGCGCGCCGGCGTCCTGCCCGAGGACAAGAAGGCCCTGGTCGACAGCCTTCGGGCCGAGGGCCGCAGCATCGCCATGGCCGGTGACGGGATCAACGACGCCCCCGCGCTCGCCGCGGCCGATGTCGGCATCGCCATGGGCACCGGGGCGGATGTGGCGCTCGAGAGCGCAGGCATCACGCTGATCGGGGGAGATCTCGGCGGCATCCTGCGGGCGCGGCGGCTCGCGCGGGCCACGCTCAGCAACATCCGGCAGAATCTCGTCTTCGCCTTCACCTACAACGCCGCCGGGGTGCCGATCGCGGCAGGCGTGCTCTACCCGCTGACGGGCATGCTGCTCTCGCCGATGATCGCGGCGGCGGCGATGAGCCTCTCCTCGGTCTCGGTGATCGCCAATGCGCTGCGGCTGCGGCGGCTCGATCTCTGAGCGGGCGCGGCGCTATTTGTACTCGATGAGCGTCGGGCGCTGGGCACGCAGCCGGCCGAGACAGTAGCCGAGCGCACCGCGCGCCTCGGCGAACTTGCCGAGCGTGTTGAAGACCGCACCCGCCCAGCTCTCGCTCCGGGTGATCCCGTCGCGCGCGGCAAGGCGCGCCACCTGCGCAGGGTAGGCCAGCGCGAGCAGCAGCGCCGCGGGCCCCACCGCGGCGAATGCTGCTATGATCGCGACGGGCAGCGCCACGCCCCAGGCAATCGCCCGGCGCGTCTCGGCCACATAGTGGCGCTCGGGCGGGGCGCCGTGGAGTGCCGCACCCTCGGCAAAGGCATGGCCGGCCCGCATCGAGCGTCGCCACCACTGCCCGAAGCGGGTCATCGCCGCGTCGTGGCGCGTCATCGGCGCGTCGAGGCGCCAGATCTCCCACCCAGCCTGGCGCAAGCGCACACAGAGCTCGGGCTCCTCCCCGGCGATCAGGTCCTCGCGGTAGCCCCCGCCCTCCTCGAGCGGCGCCATCCGCATCAGCGCATCGCCGCCGCAGGCCCGCGCCCGGCCGATGGGCGTGTCCCATTCGCGGTCGCACAGACGGTTGTAGATCGAGGCCTCGGGGAACCGCTCGCGTCGCCGCCCGCAGGCGACCGCAGCCTTGGGGTGCGCCTCGAGGAAGGCGCGGGCGGTGTCGATCCAGCCGGGCTCGACCGAACAGTCGCCATCCACGAGCTGCACATAGCGCGGCGCCTCCTGCCCGCGGAGCCGGGCGAGGCCGGCATTGCGCGCGCGTGCCGCGGTGAACGGCACCGAGAGGTCGAGCGCCACCACCTCGGCCCCGGCGCGGCCCGCCGCCGCGACGCTGTCATCGGTCGAGCCGGAATCGACGTAGACCAGCCGCGCGACCGATCCGGCGAGCGAGGCGAGGCAAGCCACCAGCCGCTCGCCCTCGTTGCGCCCGATCACCACCGCAGCGACATCCGGCGATCCGGCTGCCTGCTCGGACTCTGCCATCGAAGGACTCACGCGTTGGCGGTCGCCGCGCCCTGCCGGTCGGGCTCGGCGAGCGGGGGCAGGAGACCGGCCGCCTCGGGCCAGAGCGCAACGAGCTGGGCGCGGTCCTCGGCGAAGACGGGGGTGAGACGGCGCCTCAGCTCGTCAGAGAGCTCAGGGCGATCGCTGGTCTGGAGACGCCGGCGCACGGCGGTGCGGAGCGCCTTTGGCACCAGCGCACGGCGGAGTCCCGCGGCGACCGGGTTGTCGATCAGGAGCCCCTGGAGCGGCAGCCGCCGCGTGCGCTCGGCCGAGGCGTTCTCCCTCGCGCGCGCGCTCTGCCAGGCGACCGGGTCCGGATGGCCGATAAAGGCCGCGACCTCGGCGAGCGTCTGCTCGGGCTCGGCGGTCATCCGCTCGAGGCTCGTGAGGTACAGCCGCTCGCGCCCGTAGCGCTCGAGCCACGGCGCGATCTGCATGGCGTAGCGGCCATAGTCGACGAGCTCGGGATGGCGCTCGACCGCCGTCTCGAGATCGGCGGTGATCACACCCATGCTGCGTTCGTGGAGATAATGCGAGACCAGCCGGTCGAAGGGATCGCGGATCATGTAGACGATCCGCGCCCCGGGCAGCGCGGCCGCGAACCGCTCGAGCGCGGCCGGAAGGGTCGGGAGCTTGGTGTAGTGCGTGCTCGCCTCGCCCTTGAGCGCATCCTCCGGCGCCTCGGCGAAGAGCCCCTCGTACCAGCCCATGCCCCGCGCGAAGATCTCGTCATCGCTGAAGAAATTCGGCTCCTTCGGCGTGCACATGAAGATGCCGGGCTGCGCGCCGAGCTGGGCCTGCAGCGTGGAGGTGCCGCATTTCATCGCGCCGATGATGGCGAAGTCGGGAAGCGGCACGGGTCAGTCCTCCGGCGCGCGGCGATCGCCGAGGGGGTCGGCGAAATTGATCCAGATGTCGCGCGGCTCATGGGCGACGCGGGTCGGGACGGTGCGGCCGGCCAGCAGCCGCAGATGGGCCACGGCACGGCCGAGATGCCAGGCGAGATTGGCGGCCAACGGGCCGAGCCGCCCATGGGCGATCCGGAAGAACCGGGTGCGCGAGGCGTACCAATAGGCGGGGAGGCGCTTGCCGGCCCGCTGGAGCCCCTTCACCGGCGCGCTGCCGCCACGATGATGGACAACACGCGCCTCGGGCACGTAGCGGATCGTCCAGCCGGCCAGCGCAGCCCGGCGGCAGTAGTCCATATCCTCGGAATAGAGGAAATAGCCCTCGTCCATCGCGCCGAGCTGGCGGGTCATCTCCCGGCGCAGCAGCACGCAGGCAAAGCTCACCCAGCCGATATCGGCGCCCTCGGGCTCGGTGCCGAGCGGCACGTCGTGACGCGCGAGCAGCTTGGTCACCGGGCCGCTCTGGGCGCCGCGGATCAGCTCGCTCCAGGGTGTCGGCAGGCGGAAGCAACTCACCTGCACCACGCCGTCCTCATGCTCGAGTCGGGGGGCCAGGACCCCGGCGCGCGTGTCGGCCTCGGCGGCCGCAAGGAGCGTCGCAAGCGCGCCCGGGCGCAGCACCGCGTCGCTGTTGAGCAGCAGGTGATAGGCCGCGTCGACCGCGCCGATCCCCTGGTTGTGACCGCCGGAGAAGCCCGTGTTGCTCGGCGAGCGGACCAGCACAACGCGATCCCGTTCCGCCTCGGGCAGCCCGGCGATCCAGTGCGCGATCTCGTCCGCCGACCCGTCGCCGGAGGCATTGTCCACCACCGCGACGCGGATCCCGGGGTCGTCGGTGGTCTCCAGAACCGACTGCACGCAGCGGATCGTCATCGGTCCGGTGCGGTAGTTGATCACCGACACGCCGACGCGCGCGCGCTGGTCGGTGGCGGTCTCGCCCGCCCGATCCTCTGCCTCGGCCTCCGACATCGGATGTCCCCCGATCGACCCCTCGCGGCGCCGTAGGCATCGCGCAAACCACGCCCGTGGTATACTCGTCAGCAGAGTGCCTTGTGAAGCATGCGGGGCCCGGGCCGCCCGCCGGCCTGCGATCGAACCAGGAGCGATGCCAAACAGTCTCGCATATCTCGCCGTGATCGGGTGGCCGGTGATCGCCTTCCTGCTGTTCCGGGTCATGCCGTTCCAGCGGGCGCTGATCTGGTCGATCCTCGGCGCCTATATGCTGCTGCCGCCCGGCGTCGGCTTCGACCCGCCGCTGGTGCCGGCGCTCACCAAGACCTCGCTGCCCAATCTCGCGGCCTTTCTGCTCTGCCTCTTCGTCATGCAGAAGCATGTCGCGGTGTTTCCTCAGTCCACGACCGCTCGGATCCTCGTGGTCTGCTTCGTGGTGAGCCCGGTCGCCACCGCGCTGACGAACTCCGATCCCATTCGCTTTGCCTATGGCGGGATCCCGGGGCTCAGCCTCTACGATTCCCTGTCCGCCGTGATCAATCAGGGACTGTTCGTGCTGCCGTTCTTTCTCGGCCGGCAGTTCCTCGGCACGCCCGAGGCGCAGCGGGAACTGGTGCGGGCGCTCTTCTTCGCAGGGCTTATCTACTCGATCCCGATGCTGCTCGAGGTCCGCCTGAGCCCGCAGCTCAACACCTGGATCTACGGCTTCTTCCCGCACGACTTCTCGCAGCAGATCCGCTTTGGCGGCTTCCGTCCGGTCGTGTTCATGGGCCATGGGCTGTGGGTCGCCTTCTTCGCGATGACGACCCTGGTGGCGGCGGCGGCCCTCTGGCGACGCGGGGAGCCGCAGTCCCGCCCCTTCCACCTTGCCATGACCGGCTATCTCGCGGCCGTGCTCGTGCTCTGCAAGAGCGTGGGCACAATTCTCTACGCGATCGTGCTGGTTCCCCTGGTCATGCTCTTCAGCCAGCGTGTCCAGCTGCGCATCGCCGCACTCCTCGGGGTGATCGCGGTGGCCTATCCCTTGCTGCGCGGTGCCGATCTGATCCCGACCGACTTTCTCCTTCGCCAGGCCGCGGGGATCGAGGAGGAGCGCGCGGACTCGCTCCGGTTCCGCTTCGAGAACGAGGACGTGCTCCTCGCGCACGCCAACACCAAGCCGCTCTTCGGCTGGGGCGGCTGGGGGCGCAATCGCGTCTACGATTTCGAGAGCGGCGGCGATCTCACCACCACCGACGGGCGCTGGGTGATCGTCATCGGCACCTATGGGTGGCTCGGCTATCTCGTCGAGTTCGGGCTTCTCGCGCTCCCGCTGGTGCTTCTCTGGCGACGGGCCGGGCGCACGGACATCGATTCAGTCACGCCATATCTCGGACCACTGGCGCTGATCCTCGCGATCAACATGGTCGACCTGCTGCCCAACGCGTCGCTCATCCCGTTCACTTGGCTGATTGCAGGAGCGCTCCTCGGCTATGCCGAAGCGCTCGCCCGCGGGGATGTGCAGACGGGGGCCGCCGATCCTGAGCCTGCAAACGGCCTGGCCGTGGCCGGACCGCCGCGTCAGGTCCTCGATGGATCGGCTGCCTACAAGGCCCCGAAGCGCACCCTGATCTGACGCGCCGCGGCGGCTTTGCCGCTCAGGGCGTCACGGCAGGGGCCAGTCCGCCTCCGACACCACGCTCACAGTGACGGTTCCGGCCGTGTAGTTCCCGGCGTCATCGGTGACCCAGTAGCGGAACATGTCCTCGCCCACGAAGCCGAGATAGGGCCGATACTCGACGTCACCGTTCTCGAGCAGGAACACGTCGCCGTGTTTCGGATCGTCGAACCCGTCGACGCGCAGCGCATCGCCATCGGCGTCCTGGTCATTCGCCAGCACATCGAGGGCAACCGGCGCGCCCTCGCGCGTCGCGCCCTGATCGGCCGCCGCCACCGGCGCTGCGCCGCCGAGCTCCAGCACGCCGCGATACGCCGCATCCATGTTGCTGAGATGCGCGTCCGACATGTCGAGCCGGATCGGATGCGCGATCTTCAGCGTCTCGCCGGTGGCACGATCGGCGACGATATCCTCCAGCAAGAAGAACTTGTTCCCCGACAGATCCGTATAGTACCCGTCCTTGCGCAGAACTTCTTGGATGTTCTCCTGGACGTTGATGCCGCCCCAATCACCCTCGAAGTCTCGCGCGCGCGTCCCGATCGAGTCGGTCTTGTCGCCGGTGAGGAAGACCCATTGCGAGTCCTCGGAGAGCGTCACCGTGCCGTTGAAGTAGTCGTAATCCCGAGCAAAGTTCCGCTCCTGCCCGTCGAGCTCGAAATCAAGCCGCCCCGGATCGAGCTGCTCCGAACTCAAGATCCGGTGCTGTGAGGCATCGAAGCCCTCATACTCCTTGTCGACATCGACGAAACGGGGATCGATCACGACGATCGCGTGGTCCTCGTCGGGATTGTCCCAGGTGTAGCCGTTGTCGAGATCGATCCCGGTGGCAAAGCCCTCGACCGTGATCCCGTTGATCACCAGATCGAAGGTGTTCTGTCCGAGGATAAAGCCGGTCTCAGCGCGAGCGACGGGCGTGCCGTCTCGGGTTCCGATCAGGTCGAAATCCTTCAGCGTGTAGTGCGCGGTGTAGGTGATGTCGGCGCCCTGGGTTGTCTCCCAGTTGGTGAAGCCGTCGAACACCGACCTTACGTCGTGGCCCTGCGCCGGGTTCGCCTTGACGACGATGATGCCGGAATAGGTACCGAACGCCTCGTTGTCGCGGAAGCCCTGGATCGGCGCACGGTCCGGCTCGATCTCGTCCAGGCCATAGGCGGCCTCGGGCTGGTGCAGGTTCGTCGTCAGCGGGTCGGCCTGCGCGGCGCGGTGCATCCAGACATAGCCGTTGGTGGTGTTGGCCGCGACGTTCTCGGCCGCCTCGACCAGCCGCCCGGCGAAGAAGTAGCCGTCACCCGTCCGGCCCACGTCGCCGCCGAGGACGTCGTCGGCCCGCTTCACGGCGGATTCGCCGCGACCGATGCCCTCGGCCTTGATCGCCAGGTTGCCGAGCCAGATGCCGGTCTCGTCGCCATCCTCGGCCACGTAATGCGCGCCGAACACGTCGTAGGAGACGTTGTCGATGAAATGCGCGTGGGAGGAGTGGTGCACGAAGCCCCAGCCCGGCGCCCCGGAGATGGCGTTGCCCACGGCCATCGCCGGGTCGGACTGATCCTCGGTGCCGGTCTTGTGGAAGTGGAACGAGTACCGCCCCTTGACGTTGCTGTCCGCCTCCACCCGGTCGAGATCATTGACGTCATGCGCCCGCTCGGACTTGTCGGTGCGCCCGAGATCGTCGAAGGCGGCATAGCGCACATCGACATCGTCGCTGTGCATGAACATCACATGGCCGCGCTGGTGCACCGGAAGGTCGTCGCCCGCCTCGTTCGTGATGGTCACGTTGCGGCTCATATTGCCGACATAGGCGGCGAGGTCCTCGCGCGGGACATCATGATCATAGGCGAGCGGGCGGTCGATCGTGACGGTGGTGCCGTCGATCGAGGTGATCACCACCTCTTCGTCCTCGCTCTCCCGATGTGCGACCGCGCTGCCATTCCAGGCCCAGCCCTGCTTGTGCGTGCCGGTGACGACCAGCTGGTCGCCGACCTGCCAGCCCTCCGGGATCTCTGACAGCGTGATCGTGGTGTCGCCCGCCATGGGCGCGTCGGCGACGGTCAGGAAGCTGGTCTTCTCGGCGCCGTGGATGTCGACGCTGCCATGGCTGAGGAGCCCGCGCGAGAGCAGCGCGGTGTCCCAGCCGACATCGATGTCGCCATTGTCGGCGATCAGGATCTGGGCGTTCACCCCGGCCTCGACCGGGTTGCTGAGCGTGCCGATCTTGAGCGCGCCCGACGGGCTGACGACCATGGTGTCGACGACCATCGTGGTGTCGCGATCGGTCGCGAAGTCGAGCGTGCCGTCCACGCGGACGGTGAAGAGCGAGGCGTTGCTCTCGCCGTCATAGGTGACCTCGATCCCCTCCGGGATCAGCACCTTGGCGCCGTCCCCGGGGATCTCGCCGCGATACCAGGTGGTGGCGTCGAACCAGTCGCCGTCGGAGATCGCGATATGCGTCGCCTCCGAGCGCGGCACGAGCTCCATCAGGTCGCCATGCTCCATCGCCTTGCCGGGATCGTCAGGGTGGTGATGGTGGCCGTGATGGTCCGGCTCCGACATCACCTGCTGGACGAAGGCCTCGATCTCGGCCTCGGTCATGTCACCGCCGAGATTGAACGAGCCGTCGTTATCACCGACGAGGTCGAACTCGTCGTCGTTCGATCCGCCAAATCCGGGCACGCTGACCGACACCACGGCGGTGTCGCTGCCGCCCCGCCCGTCGGAGACCGTGTAGGTGAAGCTCGTCTGCCCGTTCAGCACCGAGGCGGTCACCATGATCTCGTCGCCATGGAGATGCGCGCCCTCGAGGCTGGTGACCTGGAGCGTGTCACCATCGGGGTCGGTGTCGTTCGCGAGGATATCCGCGAGCGCGACATGCACCATGCCGTCGACCAGCGTCGCCTCGACCACGTCGTCCTGGGCCTCCGGTGCGGTGTTGCCCGCGACGGGATCGTTCTCGGTCTCCTCGGTATTCTGCCGGCAATGACAGATCGGCTCGCCGGTCGCCGGGCAGGGACCGGGATCTCCGAGGATCGTCAGCGCGGTTACCGGGACGGCTTGCAGCATGCCGCCCGTGTCCGGCCCGCTCCAGTCGAGCTCGAGGATCTGATGACCACCGCGTTCAAAATACAGCACCTCGATCGGGTGATCACCGGCATCAAGCTCAACCACAGCGGACTTCGCACTCTCCGCATGCAACCCATCGTGATTGATGATCCGCTCGCCGTCGAGGAAAAACACCGACCCGTCGTCGGAGTTGAGCTGGATGGTGTAGAGCCCGGCCTCCGCCACGGTCAGGTGACCGGTGAAGCGGGCGGCGAAGTTGTCGTCCGGGCCGCCCTCCCAGAAGGGCTCGAAGGCTTCCGAGTACTGCACCTCGTCGACGATGCAGGTCGCATCCGGGATGACGGAGAAGTCGATCTCCGAGAGGCTGGAGACGCCGCTCAGCAGGGCGAAGAACTCGGCGACGAGGCCGGGCGTGCGCTCCTGCGATGCGTCGCCCGTGCCCGTGTCACCGGTGTCGCCCGTGCCCGTGTCGCCCGTGCCCATGTCACCGGTGTTGCCCGTGTCGGTGTTGCCCGGATCGTCGCTCTCGACCTCGCCCCACATGAAGGCGTTGAGCTGAGCGAGATCGCCGCCCTCGAGCGCGCGGTTGTACTGCGCGATGGTCTCGACCTCGCCGTCGAACACCGGAACGTCTTCGAAGACCGCCTGGCCGTGCACCAGCGAGTTCTGGGCGACCCTGCCGACGCCGATATCGTTGGTGTGGCGGAACAGCTGACCGATGCCGGAGACGCTGCCGGCCTCCTCACCGTTGAGATAGAGCGTCGCGGTGCCATCGATCGAGCCATCGCCGTCGATGACGAAGGTGGCCGTGTAGCGTGTGTCGGCCTCGATCGCCGTCGAGATCTCGTGCCAGCCCCAGTCGACCTCGCCCCAGTAATACACCCGGTCGTTCCACACGCCGGCGTAGAGCAGACCGTTCTCGATGAAGAAGTTAAGGCCGCGGGAGTTGCCACCCTGCTCGTAGATCATCTGCCGCGTATCAACATCCCCACCCGTCACGAAGGTGACGCTGTGGGTCTTGTCGTACTGGTTCGAGCCGTTGACGGGGGTCGAGTCGGGCAGGCCGGTGAGATCGCCGACCGGGTCGACCATCATCACGAGGCCCTCTTCGGGCGCCTCGGGCGGCGTGGTGCCGGCCGAGCCGTCATCGCCGCCGAGCGCGGCGCCATCATCGACGGGGTTGTCCAGAAGCTCGAGCGGGGACACGACGATGGCGACGCTCCCCTCAGCGGTGCCGCCCTCGCCATCCGAGATCTGGTAGCTCAGCGTCTCGGTGCCATCGGCGTCCTCATCCGCGCGATAGACCAGCCGGTTCCCCTCGACCGAAACGCTGCCACTCATCGCGCCGCTGGCCGAGACGAGGATCAGCCCGTCGCCGTCCACATCGCTGTCGTTTTGCAGCACGTCGAGCGTCACGGTGCTGCCCGCGACCGTCTGCGCCTCGTCGCCCACCGCGACCGGCGCATCGTTGACCGGATCGATCGTGACCAGGACCGAGGCCGTGGCGAGGCCGCCATCCGCATCGGCCACCGTGTAGGTGAAGATGTCCTCGCCGTTGAAGTCCGGCGCCGGGCGATAGCGGATCTCGTCACCCTCGAGCGTGACGGTGCCCATCGCCGGGTCGCCGAGCTCGACGATCGAAAGCTCCGGACCGTCATTGGCCATCACGCCGATCACGACGCTGCCGTCCTCGTCGACCTCCGCGGTGTCGTCGCGGGCAACCGCCGGCACGACCGGGGGCGGACCGCTGTCCGCGGGCGGCGCCTCATCGGCATTCACGAGGACAAAGGCCATCGTCTCGGTCGCCAGAACCTCGCCGCCCCCGCCCGAGCCGGAATGGAAGGTGAGCGTGAGCAGCCGCGCGCCCGCCCCGATGCCGCCGCCATCACGATAATCGCCACCGGCATCGCCGAAGAGGGCATAGGGCTCGAGGCTCTCGGTCTGGCGCACATCGCCGTCGAGCGCGAGCGTCACGCTGCCGATCTGGCCGTCGAGCGGGTGGCCCGACGGGAGCGAGACGTCGATGCTCAGGCGGTCGAGCTGTGCCTCGGTCAGGCTGACCCGCGACCCGGATGTGATCTCGCCGAGCGACGTGTCGCTCTCCGTGTCGATCAGGCGGACGATCGGGCCGTCCTCGCCCACCGCCGCGGGAAAGGTCTCGGGAACCACCAGCTCCGACGGGTCCGTCCCCAGCGCATGGCCGAGTGCTGAGGCGGGGACCGACTGGCGCACCCCACCGGTCGCCGGACCCGACCAGTCGAGCTCGAGCACCTGATTGCCGCGGGCCTCGAAATACTCGATTCGGATCGGATGCGCGCCGGCCTCGAGCTCGAGCGTCACCGTGCGGGTGAGCGCGGCATGGAGGCCGTCATTGTCGATCACCTCCTGGCCGTCGATCCAGAGCGCCGAACCGTCGTCCGAGGTGAGATAGAGCGTGTAGGTGCCGCTCTCGGGCACCACCAGCTGGCCGGTGAATTCGGCCGCGAAGAAGTCACTGCGCCCGCCGTTCCAGAAGGGCGTGTTGCTGCGCGCGTAGTCGACCGTCTCGACGACCGCGGTCGCCGCCGGCTGGGCGTCGAAATTCACGTCCGAGAGGCTGTCGGTGAAGCCCCCGACCGAGAAGAACTTGGCGGTGAGCCCGGCCGCGAGCGCGACGCCGCCGAGCGGAATGGTGAGCATGTCGCCGATCATCTCTGCTTCCGGCTCCGACTCGCCAAAGAGCCACTCCGTCGAGGGCAGGATCCGCTCCTCGAGCGACACTGGCTCGGGATCATTCTCGGTGGCAACCCTCACCGACAGCGGCTCGTCCCCTGGCGCACCGACCGACAGGATCGACACCGGCACCAGCGAGCGCGCGCTGAGCCCGAGGGCGAGCGGGCCGTCCGCCAGATCGACCCCACCGACCATGACCCCGGCCGCCTCCGGGTTCGCCTCGAGCACATAGCTCCCGGGATCCAGCACAATATACCCCGACAGCCGAATGGCGAGATCCTCTGCCGAGAGGCCCGCGAGCGTGGGATCGCTCAGGCTGTCCGCATCCTCGCCGAGCACGCTCCCGAGCGAGCCGCCCTCCAGCTCTGCATAACCAGCGGTTGTGGCGTGGAAGCTGCCATCCGGATCGAGTGCCGCAACGACATCCCATGCAACTTGTGCGGGTGCCCCATCGCCGGCTCCGGGCAAGACGAAGACGTCACCCACGAGACCAAGCCGGCTTTGCGCGTTCTGGGACATCATATCATCCGTTTTGCTTCAGATTTTTGGGGAGACATCCCCAACACTTGGGCGGGACCGTGACAGCGATGTATGACACCGACGTAACCGAACGCGGTTCTGCAACTGCTAAGAAAGCTCACTCGCACGACAGATCAACCAAATTTCCGGATTCGTCTCAAGGCAATTCCGCCGAGGAACAATAATGCGTTAGAGGACAGATCCCAGATTTTGGAAAGGGTCAATAAGCAATGAATCAGCCGTTTTTTCGCCATATTCCCGGAAAGGTAGATCATGCAAGTGCGAAATGCGAAGCTGTCCCGGCCCGGAACAGGGTTTCCGAGGCGTGAAAAGGCATCAGACGCCTGAGCTGCGGGCTGTGCGATTCGGTCGCTGCGGCGAAATCGGACGGGAATGCGCCCGAGGCTAACCCTGCGGTTGAACCGCCTGCGGCCCGGACCGCGCGGCCGCGCTCGGTTGATTCGGGCGCGAGAATGGGCCATAGCGCCGCAGAACCTGAGACCTTGGGAGAGCGGCGCACATGAAACTCCTCATCCTTCCCGGCGACGGCATCGGCCCCGAGGTTATGGCCGAGGTCGAGCGGGCGATCGACTGGTTCCGTGCCCGCGGTCTGGGGTTCGAGGTGGAGCACGACCTTGTCGGTGGCGTCGCCTATGACGCCCACGGCACGCCGCTCACCGACGCCGCGATGGCGCGCGCGCAGGCCGCCGATGCGGTGCTGCTCGGCGCGGTCG
>CAYORO010000009.1:0-35109 GCA_964406355.1 uncultured Limibaculum sp. | reverse complement strand
GACCACCACGAGCCCGCCATGGCCCGAGGCCGCGAGCGACTGGCTGGCATCGCCCGTCACCCGCACGAGGCCCGACATGATGTTCTCGGCGCAGCCCGTGCCGACATTGCCCTCGACCGCGACGGTCGCCTGCTTGTTCATCCCGGCGCAGTAATACCCCGCATGGCCCGCGATCGTGACCTCGAGCGGGGCGTCGAGCCCGCAGGCGAGCGCGTGCGCCCCGCCCGGATTGCGCGCGACGAAGCGGCCGGCCTCCGCCGCGTGGAGGGCGGCGTTGAACTGGCGCACGGTCTGGGTGCCGAGGTCGAACTCGGTGTTGGGCGTGCTCATGCGGCGACGCTCCCGGCGGCGCTGCCGAGGCTCCAGGCATAGATCTGCGCGGGCTTCGGCTCCCAGATCGAGGCGTGCTCGACGCCCGGCAGCCGCGCGATCGCGCGAAACTCCGAGGACATCGCCACCCAGTCGTCGGTCTCGGCGATCACCGCGGGCTTGCAGGCGATCGGGTCGCGCAGCACGGCAAAGCCGTCCGCGGTGCCGATGGCGAAGGTGTAGAACCCGTCGAGATCGCTCAGTGCGCGCATCAGCGCATCGCGCAGGCGCGCGCCCTCGCGGAGCCGCCAGGCGAGATAGCCGGCCGCCACCTCGCTGTCATTCTCGGTCTGGAAGGTCTCGCCGCGGGTCTCCAGCATCTCGCGCAGGCGGTTGTGGTTGGAGAGCGAGCCGTTGTGGACGAGACAGGTGTCCTCGCCGGTGGAGAAGGGGTGGGAGCCCGCGGTCGTCACCGCGCTCTCGGTCGCCATGCGGGTGTGGGCGATGGCATGGGTGCCGGTGCGGGCGGCGAGGCCGAAGCGCTCGGCCACCTTGTCCGGGTCGCCGATCCCCTTGAAGAGCTCGATCGAGCGGCCGACGGACAGCACCGTGACATCTCGCGCCTCGGCGATGATCCGCCGCCGCGCCGCCGCGCCGTCGCCCGAGAGCCGCAGGATTGCATGGTCGTCCACGACGGTGGTGGTGACCTCGGTGTCGAGATGGCGCTCGAGATCGGCATCGATGGCGCGCCAGTCGGTCTCGCCGGTCTTGGACAGGCAGGTAATCTTCACGGGCGCCGAGGCGGGGTCGGCCGGCGCGTCATAGACTGCAAAGCCCGCCGAGTCCGGCCCGCGGTCGCGCATCTCGTGCAGCATCACCGCGGTCAGCCGGCCGAGATCGCCCCTCAGCGCCTCGGTCTTGAGAAAGAGCCCGACGATTCCGCACATGCCGCTGCCTCATCCGCTGTCAGGCGGGAAGGTGGCCGCGCCTGCCCTCACCGTCAAGAAACTTTTTTCACTCCAGGTGAACTACCCGCCCTCTGCCTCGACGATGATCGAGAGGTAGACCGCGGGCAGCCGCCGGAGCTCCAGCGGCCCATGCAGCGCGCGCGCATCGAAGAAGAGCGAGTCGCCCGGGCTCAGCAGATAGGTCTGGTCGCCGTGGCGATAGCTGACCTCGCCCTCGAGCATATAGATGAACTCGGTGCCCGAATGCTCGAAGATCGGATAGGCGTCGGAGGAGGCGTCGAGCGTGATGAGGAACGGCTCGACCTTGGTCGCGCTGCGCACCGAATGGCCGAGCAGCTGGTAGAGATGGCCCTTGCTCGTGCCGCGCCGGTGGATCGCGAGGCCCTGGCCCGACTTGACGAAGGTCGCCTCGCGCTTCTCGTCGAAGCTCGAGAAGAAGGTGGCGATCGGCACGTTGAGCGCGCCCGCGAGCGCGTGCAGCGTGGAGAGCGAGGGCGCAGCCTGGCCGTTCTCGATCTTCGAGAGCATGCCGACCGAGATCGACGCCGTCGCCGCGAGATCGGCGAGCGTGACCCCGAGCGCCTGGCGGGTGCGGCGCACCTCGCCCCCCACCGCCGCCTCGAGCGCATTCGCCTTGTCGACCGTCACGGCACCCTCCCCGCCTTTCGATCCCCTGCTCGGCACTCAAGATAGCGGCGAAACCGGTCAGGCAGGTAGGGCGGCGCCGGTCGGAGGGCCGTCCGGCCGGTCCGCCGCGTGGTGCCGGCCCGCAGACCCCGGCCCGTAGACGCCGGCCCGTAGACGCCGGCCGGACCCGCTCCTAAGCTGATGAGATCAAGAACACGGGCAGGATTGCCTGCGCCGGGACAACAGGGAAAGCCAATGGACACGTTTCTCGAGAGCCTCACCGGCAAGTTCCGGCGCGGCGAGATCGACCGCAGGGACTTCATGCGTGGCGCGATGAGCCTCGGTCTGACTGTGACGGCGGCGAGCATGCTGGCGAGTTCGGCCGAGGCGCAGACACCGAAGAAGGGCGGTCGGTTCCGCCTGGCGCTCGCCGGTGGCGCGACCTCGGACAGCCTCGATCCGGCAACGATCCTCGATACCTACATGCTCAACGTCACCTTCGGGCAGACCCACAACTGCCTGACCGAGATCGATGCCGACGGCCAGCTGATCGGCGAGCTGGCCGAGAGCTGGGAGGCCTCGACCGACGCCAAGCAGTGGGTCTTCCGCATCCGCAATGGCATCGAGTTCCACAACGGCAAGACCATGGACGCGACGGATGTGGTCGAGTCGCTCAACCACCACCGGGGCGAGGGCTCGGAGTCCGCCGCCGCCGGCCTCGTCGCGTCGATCGCGGACATCAAGGTCGACGGGCCGGATCTGGTGGTCGTGACCCTCGACGCGCCGAGCGCCGATTTCGCCTATCTGATGAGCGACTATCACCTGCTGATCTGTCCGGCGAAGCCCGAGGGCGGCATCGCCTGGGAGGAGGGCGTGGGCACCGGCGGCTATCGGCTCTCGGAGTTCGAGCCGGGCGTGCGCACGCTGACGATCCGCAACCCCAACTACTGGAAGGAAGGCCGCGCGCATTTCGACGAGATCGAGACCTTCAACGTGCTCGATGCCACGGGGCGCACCAGCTCCCTCGTCTCGGGCAAGGTCGATCTGATGTACCCCGCCGATCTCAAGACGGTGGATCTCCTCAGCCGCGCGCTGGGGGTCAAGATCCTCGAGAGCGTCGGCAACAAGCACGTCACCCTGCCGATGCTGACCGACACCGCGCCCTTCGACAACAAGGACGTCCGCCTCGCGCTCAAGCACGCCATCGACCGGGAGCAGTGGCTGAGCACGATCTTCGGCGGACACGGCCAGATCGGCAACGACCACCCGATCGGCCCGGCCAACCAGTATCGCGCGACCGAGCTCGCGCAGCGCGCCTATGATCCCGACAAGGCGAGGTTCCACCTCAAGCAGGCGGGCCTCGACAGCCTCGACGTCACGATCCACGTCTCCGACACGGCCTTCACCGGGGCGACCAGCGCCTGCGAGCTCTATCAGGAGAGCGCGAAGCTCGCCGGCATCAACATCGAGATCAACCGGGCGCCGGAAGACGGCTACTGGTCGAATGTCTGGCTCGCGAAGCCCTGGTGCGTGAGCTATTGGGGCGGGCGGCCGACCGAGGACTGGATGTTCAGCCAAGTCTATGCGGCGGGCGCGGACTGGAACGAGACCAAATGGTCCAACGACCGCTTCATGATGCTGCTGGAGGCCGGACGGGCCGAGCTCGACCCCGCCAAGCGGCGCGAGATCTACACCGAGATGCAGGCGATCCTGAATGAGGACGGCGGCGCTGTGGTCCCGATCTTCACGAGTTACCTGCACGGGGTGAGCGACAAGATCGCCATGCCCGAGACCATCGGGAACAACTGGGAGCTCGATGGCGAGAAGGCGACCGAGCGGTGGTGGTTCGCCTGATCCGGGACCCGGTCCGCGGTGGGCGTCTAAGCGGGGGCCGGGCGGCGCCCGTCGCGGCCCCCGGCGCGTCCCCCGCCGTGGTCCCGTCGTGGCTCACTCGGCGGCGAGCTCGTTGAGGCGCGAGAAGGGCGCGTCGCGGCGGAGGGGCATCGGGCCGAGATCCAGCTCTTCGGCATAGGCGCGGCCGAAATGGATCGCATGGGCGATCGCTCCGGGCGCGAGCGCGTCGCCGATCCGGTCGACGGACCGGATGCCGGCCCGGGCCATGTCGTCCGGGCGCGAGGTGAGCGCCGTGTAGAGCCCGTCGCGCGCCACCCGCGTGCCGACGATGACAAGGGACCGGGCGGCGATCTCCCGGTCCGCGCCGGTGTGGAGATCCCGGAGCGCCAGCCGCTCACCGTCGAATGCCGAGACGTATTCATGCAAGCGCAAGGCGACGCCTGTCTCGGCGAGGCGGGCATGCACGGTGCCCTGCTCGTTGGAGTTGATCGTCCAGACCGAGGGGTGCCCGGCCGGCGTCACATAAGTGACCGGCAGCCCGCGCGACGCCAGCGCTTCGGCGAGCGCCCCGCCCATCACATGGCCGTCGAAGTCGAACACCGTCACCGGGCCGTCCGGCAGGGCGCCGGCCGCGATGTCGGTCAGCGTGTAGACGCGTGCGCCGTCGAGCACCTCGCCGGCGACCTCGAGTGGGGAATAGAGCGCCCGCGCCCAGTCGGCCCCGGTCGCGATCGCCACCCGCTCGAAGCCGAACTCCAGGATCTGCTCGGCGTCGAGCAGGCTCTCGCGGAAGAGCTCCACATTCGGGATCTGCAGGAGCCGGCCGAGCCGATAGTCGACCACCCGGCGCCACTGCGAGAGCCCGGGCAGCCCCGCCTCGAAGCGGAGCCGCCCGCCGAAGGCCGCGCTTCCCTCGGCGAGCGTCACAGCATAGCCCCGCCTGCCGAGCGTCAGCGCCGCCTCGAGGCCGGCGGGCCCGCCGCCGACGATCAGCACCCGGTCGCCAGAGCCCGCAGGCCGCGCGCGCTCCGGGTGCCAACCGCGGCGCCACTCCTCGCCGAAGCTCGGGTTCTGCGTGCAGCGGACGACGACGCCTTCGTGCCAGCTCGCGATGCACATGTTGCAGCCGATGCATTCGCGGATCTCGTCCTCACGCCCCTCGCGGATCTTGGCCGGCAGGAACGGGTCGGCGATCGAGGGCCGCGCCGCGCCGATCAGGTCGAGCACACCGCGGCGGATCTGGCCGACCATCGCATCGGGCGAGGTGAAGCGCCCCACGCCCACCACCGGCACATCGACGATCTCGCGAACAAAGCCCACATGCGGCTCGTGCGAGCCCTCGGGCCGAAAGCGCGAGGGGCCGCAATCGGTCGGGCTCGCATCGAGCTTGACGTCCCAGAGATCGGGCAGGCCGTTGAGTGCAGCGACTGCCTCATGGGCCTCCGACGGCGCGGTTTCTGACGCCCGGGCCCGCAGCTCCTCGAGGGAGATCCGGAGCGCGACGGCCGCATGGTCGCCCACCGCCTTGCGCGTCGCCTCCAGGAGCTCGGCCACGAAGCGCACCCGATTGGCGACCGACCCGCCATACGCGTCCTCGCGCCGGTTGTACTCGGGCAGCAGGAACTCGTAGGGCAGATATCCCATCCCTGCATAGACATAGACGATGTCGAAGCCAGCGCTGACCGCCCGCCGCGCGGCGTCGGCCTGCCACCGGCACGCCTCGCGGATGTCGCTGCGATCCATCGCACGGGGGCGGAGCGCCGACATGAAGGGCGCATGGGTCGCCATCCAACCCCGGCCCGAGGGCGAGAGCGGCGCCATCCTCGTCGCCTTGTTGAGCACTGCGCCCCCGCCATGGAAGAGCTCGATGCCGGCCAGCGCGCCATGCTCGTGCACCGCATCGGTCATCAGCGCATGGGCGCGGATGTCGTCGTCGTCCCAGAGCGTCGCATAGGGCAGGGGGGCGTCGTCGGAGGAGGGGTGGATCGCGCAGGCCCCGGTGCACACCACGCCCCAGCCGCCCTCGGCCTTGATCGCCCGCATCCCCGCCCGGATCCGGGGATTGGCGTTGGTGGCCCCGCTCGCATGGGGCACCTGGTAGAAGCGGTTGGGCGCTGTGACCGGCCCGATGCGCACGGGCTCGAAGAGGATGTCGAAGCGCGGATCCCGGCCCATGGCGCTCTCCCGTTTCTGGCTGGCCCGGGCCGACTGTACCCTGTATTGTACATATGTTCAACAAGGGTGAGGCGCCATGCAATCACCGCCTGAGACTGCGGCCCGCCGTGAGCGGCTCGACCCGGAGGCGCGGCGCACGGCAATCGTCGCCGCGACGATCGCCTGCCTCGCCGGGGCGGAGCCCGGGCGGTGGACGCTGCGCCAGGTCGCGCGGGAGGCGGGCGTCGCGCCGAGCCTCATCACGCATTTCTTCGGGAGCTGGAGCGCGTTGCTGCTCGCTGCCTATCGCGCCCTCGCCGACCGGTTCGCGCGCGAGGTGGCCTCTCTCGCAAGCGCCGAGGGCGTGCCGGCGGCCGACCGCCTGCGGGGCTATATTGAGCGCTACTTCGCCGAGGACTGGACCGGGCCGCAGGTCTCGGGCGTCTACATCGCCTTCTGGTCGCTGGCGCGGGGCGAGCCGGGGCTGCGCGAGGAGATGACGCGCTTCTCGGCGCTGATGCAGTCGAGCCTCGCCGGTGTGGTTGCGGAGCTCGCGCGCGGGCGCGCGGGTGCCGGCGATCCGGCCGAGACCGCCGCGACGCTCGAGACCCTGATGTCCGGGCTCTGGTACGAGATGGCGGTCAATCCGGGCTCGATCTCGGCCGAGGCGGCGGTGCATCGATGCCGGAGCTATCTCCGGTTGGCGCTCGGGGGGCTCGAGATCTGAGGGCGCCTTGCGCGCTCCACGGCCTTGCTGTACACATGTACAACAACGGAGAGGGAGCAGGGCGATGGCGCGGCGCAGACTGGCAACCCGTCAGCGGACCACGGCCCGGCCGGCCGCCGAGGCCTTTACCCAGCCGATCTTCGCCTATGCCCCCGGCGCGATCCTGCCCGAGGAGAAGATCGAGGCGATCCACGCCGCCTCGCTCCGGATCCTCGCCACCATGGGGATGCGCATCCAGTCGGCCGAGGCGCGCGAGATCCTCGTGGCCGCCGGCGCCGAGGATGCGGGCGACGACATCATCCGTTTCGACCCCGGGCTCGTCGAGGAGAAGATCGCGCTCGCCCCGCCGGAGTTCCTGCTGGAGGCGCGCAACCCGGCCAGATCCGTGCGCCTCGGCGGGCGGCACGCGGTGTACTCCTCGGTCGGCGGGCCTGCCTTCGTGAGCGATCTCGACCAGGGGCGCCGGGCCGGGACCTATGCCGAGATGTGCGACTATCTCCGGCTGGTGCAGGGGCTCGACATCCTCCAGCAGGAGGGCGGGGGTCCGTTCGAGGCGCTCGACATCGAGCAGGAGCGGCGCCATCTGCATCTGCACCACGCCCAGGCGACGCTCCTCGACAAGAACTGGCAGCCGACGGGCCTCGGGCGCGTTCGCGCGCGTGACGGGCTCGAGATGGCCGCCATCGCGCTCGGCACCAGCCGCGAGGCGCTGACCGACCGGGTCGTCTTCACCTGCATCATCAACTCCAACTCGCCGCTGGTGCTCGACGGACCGATGGCGGAGGGGCTGATCGAGATGGCGCGCCACGGGCAAGCCACCGTGATCACGCCCTTCACGCTCTCGGGCGCGATGTCGCCGGTGACGATCGCCGGCGCGCTCGCCCAGCAGAATGCCGAGGCGCTCGCCGGCATCACCCTCGCGCAATGCGTGCGTCCGGGCGTGCCGGTGGTCTATGGCGCCTTCACGACCAATGTGGATATGCGCACCGGCTCGCCCGCCTTCGGCACGCCCGAATACGCCCAGGCCGCGCAGATCTCGGGCCAGCTCGCCCGGCGCTACGGCGTGCCGTTCCGCTCGTCGAATGCCACCGGCGCCAATGCCTGCGACGCCCAGGCCGCCTATGAGAGCCAGATGTCGCTCTGGGCGGCGATGCTGGGCCAGGCGCATCTCGTCAACCACGCGGCCGGCTGGCTCGGCGGCGGGCTGACCGCATCCTTCGAGAAGCTGATCATCGATGCCGAGATGCTGCAGATGATGGCGGCCTATCTGGCGCCGCTCGAGGTCGACGAGGCGGCCCTCGGGCTCGCGGCGATTGCCGATGTGGGCCATGGCGGGCATTTCTTCGGCACCGCCCACACGCTCGATCGCTACGCGACGGCCTTCTACGCGCCGCTCGTGTCGTCTTGGGAGAACCACGAGAGCTGGGAGGAACGCGGCGCCGAGACCTGCGCCGAGCGGGCCAACGCGGTCTGGAAGGCACGCCTTGCCGAGCATGTGCCCCCGCCCATCGATCCCGGCATCGACGAAGCCTTGCGCGCCTATGTCGCCCGGCGCGAAGGAGAGATCCGGGCGGGCATCGACCATCCGGATCAGTGACCCCGCCCCCGTCCGGGGGAGCGCATGCCGACCACGACGACCGTGATCATTCTGCTCGCCTCGGGCCTCGCGGTCTGCGGTGCGGGGCTCTTGCAGACCTTCCTGCCGCTGCGCGCCGGTCTCGAGGCGTTCTCGGACTGGGAGATCGCGCTCCTCGGTGCGGCCTATTTCGCGGGCTTCATCGGTGGCTGCGTGGTCGGGCCACGGATCGTCGGCGCGGTCGGCCATGTGCGCGCCTTCTCCGGGGTGATCGCGCTGGTGGCGGTGCTCGTGCTGTCGCAGTCGATCCTGCTCGCGCCCACCCTCTGGATCGCGCTGCGGTTTCTCACCGGGGTCTGCCTCGCCATCGCCTATATGGTTCTCGAGAGCTGGCTGAACGACGAGGCGACCAACCTCACGCGGGGGCGCGTCCTCTCGGCCTACATCATCATCACCAATCTCGGCTGGATCCTCGGCCAGTTCGCGATCAACACCGCCCCGATCGAGACGCATGTGCTCTTTCTCGTGGTCGCGATGCTGGTCTGCCTCTCGGTGGTGCCGGTGGCGCTGACGCCGACGCGCGAGCCCGACCCGGTGCCGGAGGTGCGCTTCGACCTCGTCGCGCTCGTCCGGATCTCGCCCGCGGGCGTTCTCGGCTGTTTCCTCGTCGGGATCGCCGAGGGCGCGTTCTGGAGTTTCGGGCCGGTCTTCGGCCAGGAGAAGGGCTTCAGCGTCGGCGAGATCACGCTCCTGATGGCGGCCTTCGTGCTGGGCGGCTCGCTGTCGCAATGGCCGATCGGGCGCTGGTCGGACCGGAGCGACCGGCGCCTCCTGATCATCGCCACCTCGCTCGCGAGCGTGGTGACGGGGCTCGCCATCGCGCTGACCGAGGGTGTGCCGGACTGGGCGGTGCTCGTGCTGGCGCTCGCCCATGGCGCGGCGATGATCCCGATCTACTCGCTCTGCCTCGCCCATGTGAACGACGTCACCCCGCCCGAGCGGATCCTGCAGGTGAGCAGCGGGTTGCTGCTCGTCTACTCCGTCGGCGCGACGCTCGGCGCCCCGGCCGTCGCGCCGGTGATGGCGGCGCTGGGGGCGGGGGGCCTCTTCTGGTTCCTGGCGGCTGTGCTCGGGACGCTCGCGGTGCTGGTGGGCGCGCGCTTCGTGCTGGCCCGTCGCCGGGCGCGCGACGATGCCGAGCCCTATCATCCGCGGGCGCGGACCACGCAGTCGTTCTACGAGCTCGAGCTTGCCGATCCCGAGGCCGAGTGATCCGCCCAATCGGTCCTGCGCGGGCGGTCGGGAGCCTCACGCGTCGTCGGGCAGGGCCATGGCGGGATTGGCGTCGAGCGCCTCCAGATGGTCGACCACCTCGGCGGTCCAGCGCTCCTTGACGTGGAGCGCGAGCTGCGAGAGCGGGCGGAAGGCCGGCGACAGGACAGCGTATTCGTAGCGGAGCGGCGGATCGAGCGGCCGGAAGACCACCTGCCCAGCGGCGAGCCCCAGGCGCGACACCGTCACCACCGTCAGCGGATCGACGATCGTGAGGCAGCGCCCATCGGCGACGAAGGGGATGATCGGCACGAAGGTCTGGGACTCGAGCACCACGTTGCAGGCGGCACCTTCGGCGCGAATCGCGTCGAGGACACGCTGGCGGAAGACATGGTCGCCAAGGAGCGTCGCCAAGGGCAGGCCGTCGAGATCCCGGCAGCGCAGCACCGGGCGTGCGGCCAGCGGATGCTCCGCCGGGACGGCGCAGAAACAGTCGCCGACGATCCCCTCGGCCCGCACCCGCGAGGCAGGCCCGGCATCGGGCAAGAGATCGGCAAACCCGAAATCGATGCTCTGCGTCGAGGCGAGCTCGCGCATCTGCTGCGAGGAGCGGGCGGCGAACGACACCCGGACTGCCGGCCTGTCGCGCAGCACCCGGCTGAGGAAGTCGGGGAAGAGATGCATCGACGGCCCGGGCATGGCGGCGACGCTCAGCTCGCCCGAATGGTGGTTCACGAGGCTCTTCATCGTGCTCGAGACCATGCTCAGCCGGTCGAGGATGCTCTCCGCCTCGACCAGCAGATAGGCGGCCTCCGGCACGGCGATCAGCTCACGCCCCTGCCGGATGAAAAGTGTGAGGCCGAGCTCCTCCTCGAGCTGCTTGATCGCCTGGCTGACGGCCGGCTGGGTGCGGCCGAGCCGGCGCGCCGCCTGGGAGATCGAGGAGGATCGCATCACCTCCCGGAAGGCCCTGAGCTGGGTGAGGTTCATGTCGACCCATAAGATGGAATTTCATTTCTCTAGATTTTTCATATTTGTTTTTATGCATCAATCCTCTGTAGCATCGCGCTCGGAGACGCCGGACCCCGGACCGATCCGCAATGAACAACAGGGAGACACGAGATGTCGCTTTTCAGGACCCTCACCGGCGCTGCGGCGATCGCGCTTTTCGCAAGCCAGGCGCTGGCCCAGCAGCCCACCTTCTTCCGGATCGGCACCGGGAGTGCCGGCGGAACCTACTTCCCGATCGGCGGCACCATCGCCAATGCGATCTCGGCACCGCCGGGCGCGCGGCCCTGCGACCAGGGCGGCCAGTGCGGCGTGCCGGGGCTGATCGCGATCGCGCAGTCGACGACGGCCTCGGTCTTCAACAACACCGCGGTGCAGAACGGAGAGCTCGAGGCCGGCATGGCCGCCGCCGACGTCACCCGCTCGATGTATCTCGGCGAGGGCAAGTTCGACGGCAAGCCGCATCCGAAGCTTAGGATCGTGGCCAACCTCTTCCCCGAGGACCTGCATCTCGTCATGCCGAAGGGCAGCTCGATCTCGAGCCTCGCAGATCTCGAGGGCAAGCGCGTCGGCATCGCCCAGGCGGGCTCGGGCACCCAGGTGGCGGTGCTCCAGATGCTCGAGGCCTGGGGCGTGACGCGTGACAACATGGAGGAGGCCGAGCTCAACAACAGCCAGTCGGCCGAGCGCCTCGCCGACGGTCAGCTCGATGCCTACTTCTACGCTGCCGGCTGGCCGGTCTCGGCAATGGTGCAGCTCGCCACCACCAAGGGGATGGAGCTCCACAGCTTCACCGACGAGGACATGGCCAAGATCAACGACATCATCCCGGCCTATATCCCGTCCTCGATCCCGGCCGGGGTCTATGAGGGGATCGACTACGAGGCCAAGACCCCCGCGGTCTCGGCGCTTCTCGTGGTCTCCTCGGATCTCGACGAGGACCTCGTCCACGGCATCACCGCGGCCCTCTGGAACGACAACTCGCGCAAGCTGCTCGACAATGGCCACCCCAAGGGCAAGCTGATCACGCCGGACACCGCGCTCGCGGGCGTCATCGCGCTCGGCGTGCCGCTCCATCCGGGTGCCGAGCGCTTCTACAAGGAAGCCGGCCTCCTCGAGTGAGCCTCCCCGAGGCCGATCGCGGGACGGGCGCGTCGCCCAAGGCGCGCCCGCTCCCCCTGCGCGGGGTGTGCCTCGCGCTCCTCATGACAACGGGGTGAGGCCATGAGCGCGTCCGGCGACACCGAGATTCGCGAGCTCTCCGCAGACGAGCTCAAGGCGATCGAGCGCAAATACGACGAGGGCGCGGTGACCCGGGCGCTGGCCCCCGGCTTCGCGGGGGTCCTCAAGGTCGTGGCGCTCAGCTTCGCGATCTACCATTTCCTGACCGCGGGCTTCGCCCTGCCGCCGGACTATTGGCATATGGGCTGGCACCTCTCGGGGCTCTTCATCCTGATCTATGCGCTGTTTCCGATCCGCCGGACCGACAGCGCCTTCGACTTGCGCACCGGCGCCTTCCAGCTCGGCGGCGTGCCGCATCTCGATCTGGTGCTGATGGTGCTCGGCGTCGCCTCGGCGCTCTATGTCGGGCTCGCCTGGCGCGGGATTTCGTTCCTCGGCATCGAAGAGCAGACCTTTCGGATGGGTAATCCGAACGGCTACGATATCTTCTTCGGCTGTATTCTGATCGTCCTCGTGCTCGACATCGCGCGGCGCACCCTCGGCTGGGTGCTGCCGCTGATCATCTGCGTGTTCATCTCCTATGCGCTGTTCGGGCCGTACTTTCCGGGGCTGCTCCAGCATCCGGGCGTGAAGTTCAACACCTTCGTCTCCTCGATGTACTTCCCGCAGGAGGGGATCTTCGGCGTCACGCTGTGGGTGGTCTCGACGATCGTGTTCCACTTCGTGCTGTTCGGTGTGATCGCGCAGCGCACCGGGCTCGGACAGCTCTTCATCGACAACGCGACGATCCTTGCCGGGCGCTACAAGGGCGGACCGGCCAAGGTGTCGGTCGTGTCGTCCGCCTTCTTCGGCACGATCTCGGGCAGCTCGGTCGCCAACACCGTCTCGACCGGCTCGCTCACGATCCCCAACATGAAGCGCCTCGGCTACCCCGGCCATTTCGCCGGCGGGGTCGAAGCTGCGGCCTCGGCGGGCGGCCAGATCACGCCGCCGATCATGGGGGCGGCGGCCTTCATCATGGCCGAGTTCCTGGAAGTCCCCTACACCACGATCGTGATCGCCGCGATCTTCCCCGCGCTGCTGCACTATGTCGGCGTCTTCGCGGTGGTGCACCTGATGGCCAAGCGCCTCGGGCTCGAGGGCATGTCGCGGGACAAGCTGCCCCGCCTCGCGGCCGTGTGGCGCGACGGCTGGGCCAATCTCCTGCCGCTGATCGGGCTCCTGGTGGTGCTCTTTTCGGGCTACACCCCGTTCATGTCGGCCTTCTGCGGGATTTCGCTCGCGCTCGTGGCAGGCATGGCGCGGGTCCGGCAGCCGGTGACGCTGATCTACCCGGTGGCCTTCATCGCCTTCGCGCTGTGGAAACTCTCTGACGGTGGGTTCGACATCACCATGTCGGCGATCCTGATCGCCTGCGCCGTGGTCGCGGCCTTCAACCCGCAGCCGCGCGCCACCGAGCAGCAGATGGCCAAGACGCTCGAGACCGGCGTGATGTATGCGCTCGCCGTCGGCGCGGCGTCGGCCGCGGTCGGCATCGTGATCGGCGTGATCAACACAACGGGCGTCGGCTTCCGCATCGGCTTCATGGTGACCCAGGCGGCCAGCAATCTCGGGACCGATCTGGCCTGGCTCTTCACCATCGGGGCCTACGAGATTTTCTCGGTCGAGGACCTCACGCTCTTCATCAGCCTCGTCTTCATCGCGCTGGCCTGCATCCTGATGGGTGCGGGCGTGCCGACGACGGCGCTCTACATCATGCTGGTCTCGGTGGCGCAGCCGGCGCTGGCGCAGCTCGGGGTCCCGCCGATCGCGAGCCATATGTTCGTGCTCTACTACGGCGTGGTGGCCGAGATCACGCCGCCGGTCTGCACATCGGCCTATGCCGCCGCGGCGATCGCGAACTCAAACCCCTTCCGGACCGGCATCTCGGCCTTCGGCCTCGGCCTCGGCAAGGTCGTGGCGCCGATGGCCTTCGTCTATGCCCCGGTGCTGCTCTTCGTCTCCTCGACGGGCTTCGATCTCCTGGAGTTCAGCTACACGGCCACCAGCTGCATCGCCGGCGTGGTCGCGCTCTCAGCGGCGGTGGTTGGGTATTGGAGGGCGCCGATGGGGATCGTCGTCCGCCTGTTGCTCGGCCTCGCCGGCATCGTCTTCATCGCCCCGTCCTTCCAGGCCGATCTCGTCGCCTGCGTCCTGGCGGCACCGGCCCTGGTGACCCAGCTGATCGCCGGGCGCCGGGCGGCCGCGGCGGCGGAGTGAGCCGCATGCAGGACGACGTCGCGGTCCTCGGCGCGGGCATCGTCGGCATCTGCACGGCCCTCTCGCTCGCCGAGCGTGGCGTGCCCGTGCAGGTGATCGACCAGGGCGAGCCGGGACAGGAGACCTCCTACGGCAATGCCGGGGTGATCTCGCCATGGTCGATCATCCCGCAGGCCCAGCCCGGGCTGTGGCGACGGATCCCCTCGATGATGCGCGGGCCGTACCGCCCGCTCAACGTCCGGCTCGGCGTCTGGCCGCGGATGCTGCCCTGGGGGCTCGCCTTTCTGCGTCGCGGGACGGAGGCCAGCGTCCGGCAGGCGGCCGATGCCATGGAGATCCTCTGCGGCCCCTCGATTGAGCTCTACCGCCGCCATCTGGAGGGCACGGGCGAGGACCTGCTGGTGCGCGACAGTGCCTATTTCCACGCCTTTCGCGACGGGCACCGCGCGACGCTCGATGCGCTCGACTACCGGATCCGCCGGGAGAAGGGCGCGGAGCTCGAGCTCGTCGATGCCGAGGGACTGCGCCGCGCCGAGCCGGCGCTCTCGCGCGACTTCGCAGGCGCCGTGGTGATCCACGGCCAGGCGCGCGCCCGGGCGCCCGGGCGGCTGGCGCGCGTGCTGGCGGAGAAGGCCTGCGCCCTCGGTGCCCGGTTCGAGACGGCGCGCGTCACCGCGCTCAGCCGCGGGGCGGGCGCGCGCTGGACGGTCCATGCCGAGGGGCGGAGCTTCGATGCCGCGCGCATCGTCGTCGCCATGGGCGCCTGGTCGGCGGATCTGCTGCGACCGCTCGGGATCAAGCTGCCGCTGGTTGCCGAGCGGGGCTACCATGTCGAGTTCCCCGAGCCGGGCGTCGAGATCAACAACTCGGTGATGGACACCGACGCGAAGATCGTCGCCTCCTCGATGGAGGGCGGGGCGCGCTTTGCGGGACAGGCCGAGTTCGGCCGTCTCGACGACCCGCCCGATCCGGCGATCCATGCGCGGATCACGCGGCTGGCGCGGGCGATGTTCCCCGATCTCGGCGGCCCGGTCCCGCGCACCTGGATGGGGCGGCGCCCCTCGTTTCCCGACAGCCTGCCGGCGATCGGCGCGTTCGAGGGGCATCCCGGGCTCCACGCCGTCTTCGGTCATTCTCATTGGGGGCTGATGATGGCGCCGAAATCGGGCGAGATCGTCGCCGACCTGCTGACCGGCCGGCACACCAACACGGGCCTCGGCGCGGTCGATCCAAACCGGTTCGCCTGACCAATGCCAAGGCGCGGCGGTGCGCCGGGATCTGGTCACTGGCGGTGATCCGCCCGGGCACTGGCCAAATGGTCGCCGCGCCGCTGTGGGGTATCCCACAGTGCCGCGCCCCGGGTCGGCCTAGGCTTCGGGTCGGCCGGCCCATTCCGGCGCAAGAGCGAGGACCCGACCATGTGCGACTGCTGCTCGATGGCCTTTGGCATGTGCGATTTCGGCTTCGGTCCGCCGCGCGCGGCGGGGCCCCTCGCGAGCGGCCTGCCCTTTGGCAACAAGTGGGGCGAGCCTGTCCTCGGCGCGCCGGGGGGCGTGCTCACCTGGAGCATCGCCGAGCCCGGCAGCAGCACGAGCATCTTCCCCGGCGGCGGCAGCAGCATCGATCCGGTGCTGCGCAACCTCTCTACCTTCGACGAGGTCTCGGCTGTGCTGGCGGGGGTCTTCGCGGAGTGGTCCGCCGTCGCCGATATCGAGTTCATCCAGGTGCCCGACGGCGGCGGCGCCGCCGGGATGGGCACCGAGGGCGACATCCGGGCCTTCTTCACCAACCTGTCGGGTCCCTTCATCGGCTTCGCCCAGCGGCCGGGGGATTGGCCGGGCGCCGGCGACTTCGTGGTGCAATCCTCCCTGCCGATCTTCGACGAGACCACCGGCGAGCCGGACCCGATCTTCCAGGCGATCGCCAAGCACGAGATCGGTCACTCGATCGGCCTGTCGCATCTGCGCGACGAGGCGGTGATGAACGCCCAGCCCTCGACCGGGCCGCTGCGTGCGCCCGACATCGAGCGGGTGCAGGAGATCTATGGCCCGCAGGACGGGACCGCGGCCTATGCCCTGCCGGCCGACCGGATCGAGTTCGTCATGCTGAACGCGCCGGACGGGATCGTGGTGACGGGCAACGCGCTCGGCAACCGGATCGTCGGCAGCGACGCGCCCGAGCGGCTGGTGGGCCTGGCGGGGAATGACACGCTCGAGGGCAATGCCGGCAACGACACCCTGGAGGGCGGGGCCGGCCGCGACGTCCTGAGCGGCGGCGCGGGTGCCGATCGGATGCTTGGTGGCGCAGGGGTCGACACCGCGGTCGTGACCGGGGCCTATGCTCCCGGCCGGGTGACGCTCGGCGACACGGTGAGGGTGGGCGGTGCCGGCGGCGACACGCTGACCGGGGTCGAGCGCATCGGCTTCGACGATGGCCTGCTCGCCCTGCCCATCGCGGGGCTCGTGCGGATCGCCCGGCTCTACCAGGCCGCCCTCGGGCGCGAGGCGGATGCCGGCGTGCTGTTCTGGCAGGAGCGCTTCGTCGAGGGGGCGACGCTCCTCTCGATCGCGGAGACGTTTGCGGACAGCCTGGAGTTCGCCGAGCGTTTCGATGCCCAGACCGATGGGGATTACGTGGCAGCGCTCTTCGCCAACATCCTCGGGCGGGCGGGCGAACCGGATGGCGTCGCCTTCTGGGAGGCGGAGCTTGCCGCCGGCGCCACCCGGGGCGAGGTCCTGCTCGCCTTCTCCGAGGCGCCGGAGACCATCGCGCTGACCGAACCGGAGCTCGGCACCGGCCTGTTCTTCCCGGGCATCGATCTCGATCTCACCGTCTGAGGCGCCGCGGCGGCGGCCCTCGCCATCCATGGCGCCGCCAATCGTCACAAATCTTTTTCCCCCGCGTCATCGCGTCCCGATCTTCGCGCGGTAGCTCGACTTGTCCGAACGAGTGAGACAGGCGAACGGGACCGGACCGTGGACAGATCGCGTCGAGATCTTCAGCGCCCGCTGCTCACGGCGGCCCTCTGTGCCCCCGGCGGACTGCTGATCCTCGGCCTCCTCTTCCTGCCGGCCATTGCCGTCATTGCCATCGCCCTCACGGACTGGCAGTTCGGCGCCTCGAGTTTCGGCTTCGTCGGGCTCGAGAACTTCGACCGGCTGTTTGCCGACCGGCTGTTCTGGCAGTCGAGCTCCAACACCGTGCTCTATGTCGCCCTCGCGGTGCCGGGATCCGTCGCGCTGGGGCTCCTGCTGGCGGTTCTGGTCGATGCCGGCGTGTCGGGGCGGAGCTTCTACCGCTCGGTCTTCTTTCTGCCGATCATGGCGACGATGGCCGCCATGGCCATCGCCTGGCAGATGGTGCTGCATCCCTCGCTGGGGCTTGTCTCGCATCTGTTGCAGATGGCCGGGCTCGCGCCGCAGCGCTGGCTCTACAGCCCGACCGGCGTGATCCCCGCGCTTGCGGCCATCGGGATCTGGCAGCAGGCCGGGTTCAACATGGTGCTCTTCATCGCGGGGCTGCGCGTGATCCCGCGTGAGCTCTACGCCGCCGCCGCGGTCGATGGCTGGGAGGGCCCGCTCGCCCGCTTCGTGCTGGTCACGCTGCCACTGCTCGGGCCCGTGCTGATGTTCGTCAGCGTGATCACGACGATCCGCGCCTTCCAGGTCTTCGACACCGTGGCGGTCCTCACCGAAGGCGGGCCGCGCGACCACTCCGAGGTGCTGCTCTACACGATCTATCAGGAGGGGTTCGAGTTCTACCGCACGGGCTACGCCGCCTCGATGACGGTGGTGTTCCTGGCCTGCATCGTCGTGCTCACGCTCCTGCAGGCGCGCTATTTCGACCGGCGGGTACACTACTCATGAGCGCGCTGCGGGCGAGAGCGGTCGCACGGCACGCCGTCCTCGCGGCGATGGCGCTCCTGGTGCTGATGCCATTCCTCTGGGGGCTCTCGGTCGCCTCGAAGCCGGCCGCGGAGCTCTTCACCACCGAGCTGCGGTTCCTGCCCGAGAACTGGGCCCTCGCCGCCAACTTCACCCGCGCCTGGACCAACGCGCCGACGCTCCTCTATCTCTGGAACGGTGTCGTGGTGGCAATCGCCATCATCGCCTTTCAGCTCCTCTCCTCGGTGCCCTTCGCCTATGCGCTGGCCAAGCTGCGGTTTCGCCTGTCGGGGCTGATGTTCGCCGCGGTTCTGGTCGGTCTGTTGATCCCGCAACAGGTGCTGGCGATCCCGCTCTTCGTGATGTTCCACCAGATCGGCGTGCTCAACTCGATCTGGGCGCTGATCATCCCCAACATGATCTCGGTCTTTGGGATCTTTCTTTTCCGCCAGTTCTTCAAGACGATCCCCGACGAGCTGCTCGATGCGGCGCGGGTCGACGGCCTCGGCGAGGTCGAGATCATGATCCGCATCGTGGTGCCGCTGGCGACCCCGGCGATCACCGCCTTTGCAATCTTCTCGCTCGTCTTGAACTGGAACGATCTCTACTGGCCGCTGATCGCCATCAACAACCAGAACGCCGCAACCCCGCCGCTCGGCCTCGTCTATTTCATGAACGGCGACGATGGCTCCGACGCCGGCGCGATGATGGCCTTCGCCCTGATCATCACCACGCCCCTCCTGCTCGCCTTCCTGCTGGCCCAGCGCCGCTTCGTCGAAGGCGTCAGCTTCACCGGGATCAAGTAGCGCCCGGACACCAGACGACGCCGCTGCGGGCCGCCCCGGTCCGCGAACTCAACAGAGGAGCCCCACAGCATGAAAACGATCCTGAAGACGCTGACCGCCATCGCCGTCGCGACCCCGCTCGCGGCGACCGCCGAGACCGAGATCACCGTGCTGCACAGCCATGGCTGGCTGTTCGAGCAGCTGCAGAAGGATCTCGCGGCCAAGTTCATGGAAGAGAACCCGGAGATCACCGTGACCGTGCTGCCGCCGGTCGAGAAGTACGAGCAGGCCGCGCAGGCCGTGCTCCGCGGCGCCATCACCGACGACATGCCGGACGTCTCGTTCCAGGGCATCAACCGCGTGCGCATCATGGTCGAGCGCGACATCGCCAAGCCGCTGACGCCCTTCATCGAGGCTGAGGCGGACTGGGCCTCGCTCGGCTACAACGAGGGCATGATCACCGCCGGCGCCTGGCAGGGCACCCAGTACGGCATCCCCTTCGCCGTCTCGACGCCGATCATGTACTACAACGCCGATCTCGTGCGCGAGGCGGGCGGTGACCCGGACAACATGCCGACCGACTGGGCCGATGTGGTCGCGCTCGCCAAGGAGATCGACGCGCTTGGCGACGATATCCAGGGCATCCAGTTCAACTGGATGATCACCGGCAACTGGATGTTCCAGGCGCTGGTCTTCATGAATGGCGGCGCGATGCTGACCACCGACGAGACCGCCGTCGCCTTTGGCGAGCAGCCAGGCGTCGATGCGATGGCGACGCTCGGCCAGGTCGTCACCGAGGCCAACATGCCGGTGCTCTCGCGCTCGGACGCGCGCGCGAAGTTCGGCGCCGGCCAGATCGGGCTCTACTTCTCCTCGACCTCGGCGATCGGCACGGTCAAGAAGCTGGTCGGCGACAAGTTCGACTTCCGCACCGCCGCCTTCCCGACGGGCACCTCGGATGCCGGCCGCCTGCCCTCGGGCGGCAATGTCGCGATGATCCACAGCGACGACCCGGCCCAGCAGGCCGCCGCCTGGGAGTATGTGAAGTTCGTCACCGGTGAGACCGGCCAGCAGATGATGACGCGGGCGACCGGCTATATGCCCTCGAACGACCTGGCCGTCGTGGCGCTCGGCGACTTCTACGAGGAGAGCCCGCAGCACGCCGCCTCGCTGGCCCAGCTCCCGATCATGACCGGCTGGTACGCCTTCCCGGGCGAGAACGCGCTCAAGATCACCGACGTGATCTACGGCCAGCTCGAGGCGGTCGTGACCCGCACCTCCGACCCGCAGGACGCGCTGACCGAGATGGCCGCCGAGGTCGAGGCGCTGTTGCCGCAGGACTGATCCCACCCCTCGGGGGCGGTGCGCCGCCCCCGGACGCCCCAGCCGAGGGACCGATGCCCGACCATGCCCCCGACCACACCCCCCAGCACCGCCTGGTGCTGATCTCCGACACGCATCTGAGCCGCACGCATCCGCTCTTCTTCTACAACTGGGCGGTGACGCGTGACTGGATAGCCGATGCGCGCCCGGATCTCGTGCTCTCGCTCGGCGATGTGAGCCTCGACGGGGCCCATCGCGAGGACGACCTCGCCTGTGCCCGCGCCGAGTACGACCGCCTCGGCGTGCCCTGGGCGGCGATCCCGGGCAACCATGATGTCGGCAACAACCTGCCGGATCTGCGCGGCGAGGCGACCGTCGATGCCGAGCGGGTCGCCCGCTATCGCCGCCATTTCGGCCCCGACTGGTGGCGCCGCGATCTGGGTGACTGGTCCTTCATCGGGCTCAACGGGCTCCTCCTTGGCAGCGGGCTGGAGGCCGAGGTCGAGCAGGCCGCGTTCCTCCGCGACGCGCTCGCCGATGCCGCCCCGCGCCCGACGGCGCTGCTGCTCCACAAGCCGCTGTTCCTGACGGACCCGAAGGCGGACGCGCTCGACCAGGGCTGCGTCTTCCCCGAGCCCCGCGCGGCCCTCGAGGCGATCCTGGCCGCGCATCCGCCGCGCCTTGTGATCTCCGGGCACAACCACGAGAGTTGGCGCCACCGGATCGACGGGCGCGAGCATCTCTGGTGCCCTGCCACCGCCTTCGTCAGCATCACCGACGCGTCGCACCGGGGCGGCGGTGAGAAGCAGACGGGCTTTCTCGACATCCGCCTCGCGGGCGACGAGCTCGAGGTGACCCCGGTCCGCCCGGAAGCCTTCGTGAGCATCGATATCGGCAGCTGGCTCCGGTCCGGCATCGGCCACTATGCCCGCTTCTGTGAAGCACCCTATCCGCTGCCGGGCGATTAGATGGCCGGCATCTCGCTCAGATCCGTCAGCAAGCGCTTTGGCGAGAGCCGGGCGGTCCGCGAGATCAGCCTCGAGATCACCGACGGCGAGTTCCTCTCGCTGGTCGGGCCGTCGGGCTGTGGCAAGTCCACGCTCCTCCGCCTGATCGCGGGTCTCGAGCGGCCGGACGAGGGGGGGATCTTCCTCGACGCCCGCGAGGTCACGGCCCGCACGCCCGCCGAGCGCAACGTCGCGATGGTGTTCCAGAACTACGCGCTCTACCCGCATATGACCGCCGGCGCGAATATCGAGGTGCCGCTCGCGGCCCGCCGGCTCAGCCTCGTCGAGCGTCTGCCGGGGCTGCGCTGGCTCTCGCCGCGGGGCTACCGGGTCCGGCGCGAGATCCGTGCCGAGGTGGCCGATCTCGCGCGGTCGCTCGAGATCCACGAGCTGCTCGCCCGCAAGCCCGGCCAGCTCTCCGGTGGCCAGCGCCAGCGTGTGGCACTTGCCCGCGCCATGATCCGCGAACCGGTCTGCTTCCTGATGGACGAGCCGCTGTCGAATCTCGATGCCAAGCTCCGGGTGCAGCTGCGCGCCGAGATCACGGCGCTCCACCGCAAGCTCGGGACGACGTTTGTCTATGTGACGCATGACCAGGCCGAGGCGATGAGCATGTCGAGCCGCCTCGCCGTGATGATGGCGGGGCGGATCCTCCAGATCGGGACGCCGCTCGATCTCTATGCGGCGCCGGCCGAGATCGAGGTCGCCCGCTTCATCGGCAGTCCCGCGATCAACGAGGTCGCGGGCGTGATGGATGCGGCCGGGCGCGTGACGGTCCCGGGAAGCGGCGCGACGGTCCTGCTGGCGCCCACGGGCGGGGCGAGCCCCGAGGGGCCGGTGACGCTCGGCGCGCGGCCCGAGGTGCTGGCGCTCGAGCCGGAGCCGGTGGCGGGCCAGGTCGTGCTGGCCGAGGCGCGGGTCGAGAGCGTCGAGCTCCTCGGGGCGGAGGCGTTCCTCCACCTCCAGGGCGGGGCGGACGGCCGGCCGCCCTGGATCGTGCGCCTGACGGCCGCCGCCCATGCAGAGCTCGCCGCGCGCGGTGGGCTCGGTGAGGGGGCGCACCTCCTCACCGCGGCGCCGGCAGACCTCCATGTCTTCGACGCGAAGGGCCACCGGCTCGGATCCGCGCGCGCGAGGGCCTGACCTCACGGCCTGACCTGGCGACCTGACGCGGCGACCTGACGTGGCGACCTGACGTGGCGGACCACCGCGAGCCCGGGGTGTCCTTCAGGCAGGCGACGGCTGGTCGGTGATCTGGTCGATCCAGACGCGGAACTCGGTCAGCCGGTGCAGCCCGAAGCTGTGGGTCAGCGGCACGTCGGCTGCATCACGTCCGCGGGCGATCAGGACGCGTCCGAAACGGATGTCGTTGTTGCGCGGGTCGAGCGTCCACCAGCTGCCGCCGAGATAGACCTCCATCCAGGCGGCGAAGTCCATCGGCGCATAGGGTGGCGGCTGGCTGATATCGCTGACATAGCCCGTGCAGTAGCGCGCCGGGATGTTGAGCGCCCGGCAGAAGGCGATCGCGAGATGGGCATAGTCCCGGCAAACGCCGCGTCGCTCCATATGGGCCTCGGCCGCGGTGCGCGTGGGCCGCGAATGCTCATAGCCGAAGGTGATATGGCCGTGGCAGTAGTCGCAGACGGCCTTGACCCGGCTCCAGCCGAGCGGCGTCGACCCGAAGAGCGACCAGGCCGCCTCCGACACCACGTCGCTCTCGCAGTACCGGCTCGGCAGGAGATAGACCAGCGTCTCGGCCGGGAGGCGCTCGACGGGGACCTGCTCCGCCTCCGTCCCGACTGGGTCCGAGAGCCCCGCATCGCGGATGATGCCGCTCGTGCCGGCCGTGAACCGGCCCTCAGGCGCCACCAGTCGGGTGCACCAGTTGCCGAACCCGTCGCGGTAGCTTTCGAGCGGCACCGCGGGGTCGGTCACCACCAGATCCGGCCGCTCGAGATCGCCGGCGCGCGAATAGTGGATGTTGAGCAGCAGGATCATCGGCGTCGGCTGCGGCAGCTCGTAGCTGAGACGGCAGCCGAACCCCAGGCGCAGGGGCGGTGGCGTCATGCGGCGGCGCGCTGGCGGCGACGCCGGGCTCGTCGCGGCCGTGCCGCGGCGGTGTCCGAGTGCTGCTCCCGCCCGCCGGCCGGGCGGCCCTTCGGCGGCGCCTGCTTGGCACCGCTCGGTTTGGCTCCGCCGGGTTTGCCTCCGCCGGGCTTCGATGCGCGCGGAGGGGCGGCGTCGGCGGGCGTGAGCGAGAGCTTGGTCAGCCGCTCTACAGCGCGCAGCTTGTCGCGCTCATCGTCCGAGCAGAGCGCGATGGCGATGCCCTCGGCGCCGTTTCGGCCGGTCCGGCCGATCCGGTGGACATAGGCCTCGGGCTCGTCGGGCATCTCGTACTGCACCACATGGCTGATGCCGGGCACGTCGATGCCGCGGGCGGCGATATCGGAGGCGACGAGCACCCGGAGCTGGCCGCTCCGAAACGCCGCGAGCACCCGCTGGCGCGCGTTCTGGCTCTTGTTGCCGTGGATCGCGCCGGCGGCGATGCCGTCCTTGCCGAGATTCTCCGTAACCCGGTCGGCCCCGCGCTTGGTGCGGGTGAAGACAATGCAGCGCTGCATCTCGGGCTGGGAGAGGATCTCGGCAAGACGAGCGCGCTTGTCCTTATGGGCGATGAGCTCGACGCTCTGCTGGATCTTCGGCGCCGTCTGGCCCGAGCGCGCGACCTCGACGCGGACCGGGTCCGTCAGCAGCCCTGCCGCGAGCGTCGCCACCGTGTCCGGCATCGTCGCCGAGAACAGCGCCGTACGCCGGCGCGGATGTAGCGTGCGCGCGATCGCCTGGACCTGCTTTGCAAAGCCCATATCCAGCATCCGGTCCGCCTCGTCGAGGACGAGCACCCGCGTCTCGTCGAGCCGGACATGGCCGGCCTGCATCAGGTCGGTCAGCCGCCCGGGCGTCGCGATCAGGATGTCGACCCCGCGCCCGAGGGCCCGGATCTGTCCCGCGCGCGACATGCCGCCGAGAACGAGGAGGGTCGAGATCCGGATCGCGCCGGCCAGCCGCCGCGCGGTCTCCTGGATCTGCACCGCCAGCTCGCGGGTCGGCACGAGGACGAGACAACGCGCGGTGTTGGGCCGGGCGCGGCCCTGCATGTCGGCCATGTCCTGCAGCATCGGCAGCATGAAGGCGGCGGTCTTGCCGCTCCCCGTCTCGGCGAGGGCGAGGATGTCCTGCCCCTCGATCTGCGGCCCGATCGCCTTGGCCTGGATCGGCGAGGGGTCGGTGAAGGCGGCACGCTTCAGCGCGTCCCGCAGCGGGTCGATGAGCCCGAGGCCCATCCAGCTATCGGTCGTCAATACATATTCCTTTTGCCGCAGCCAGGCAGCCCGGGTCCGGGCGCCTCTGGCCGTCGGCGCGTCTGTCCGCACCAGGCGCAACTGGCGATGACATGATCAGCATGAGACGCTGCGGGTCGGGCCGAGGATGGCCGTCTTCCACCTGCGCTGTCTCGCGGATGCCCTTCATCGGGCACGGGAGGGTATGTGGCGCAAAGCGCGACGAACTGCAAGCCGTGCGGCGCAGATCGGCCCCCGAGCGTCCCAATCTTTGGGACGCCTCCGAGCGAATGGGATTTGGGCGCATTCTTGGAGCACCCAAGTTGATCCGAACGGGGTCGCGATGCTGTGGTCTCGTCACCTGCAGCCGGAATTGCCGGCAGATGCTTTGTTTTTTTGAGGAGACTTGAGAGATGTCCCAACCTATCGCCCTTGCGACGTTCCGCGACAGCGTCGAGCGCTTCGCGGATCACATCAGCAACGACAGCGACTTCGTCGACGCCGTTGACAACGCCATCGGCCAGATCGACGAGGCCGTCAACCTGCCCGGCCGTGCCGAGTTCTCGATGCGCGTCTTCATGGATGGGCTCACCCTGCCGAATGTCGTGACCACGGTGCTGAGCGCCGCGCCTTTCGGCATCGGCACCGCCGTGCGCACGACCGACAAGGTCGCCAAGGAGGTCACCGGCTCGCTCCGGCCCACCTGGGAGGCGCTCAAGAAGGCCGACGACAAGCTGACTGACAACGGCGAGGGCGGCGTCGTCGAGCTGACCGGCAAAATCTCCACCGTGTCGACGGCCACCAAGCTCCTGCTCGACGGGGTCGACATCACCGCCGGCAACCTGCTCGACACCGCCCGCTATCTCGAGGAGGCCATCGAGGAGGGCTTCGCGCCCGAGGGCAGCCGGCTCGAGGCCCGGATCGAGGCCAGCGCCAGCTTTGTCGGCGACGTCAACAACTTCCACGAGGGCTTCGCTCAGGTCACCATGCTGGTCGACGACATGGTCGATCTGGTCGGCTCGACCATCGGCAAGATCCCGACCGACATCATCGACGAGGCGGGCGAGCTGATCGACACCGTCTTCGGGCCGATTTCCGACGCGTTTACGACGATCGAGGACGTGCTCTGCACCACCATCACCGTCACGCCGCGCATCCCCGCGGTGTGGATCCCCAACCCGATCGGATGGCTGCCCGGAGAGCCGGACCGCATCCAGGTCACCCCCGAGATCCCGGCCGTCAAGGTCAATATCTGCGACATCCTCGATGTGATCACCAAGCAGGTCGCCTTCGTGCAGAACTGGGTGGAGAACACGATCAACGACACGCTCAAGCTGATCGGCATCGACCTCTTCGGCGCGATCGACAAGCTGAAGGACCAGCTGCTGACGCCGTTCAAGCCGATCCTCGATATCGTCGACGGCTTCGCCGATCAGATCGATGACATCCGCGCGATCATCGATGACGCGCTCGGCGCTGTCGGCCGCTTCTTCGAGGATCTCGGCAAGCTGCTGCAGGACGCGGTCGACCAGGTGGTGCTCTTCGAGGCCGGCCAGATCGGCGACGAGGCGCCTGGCAGCATGGACGACGTGCTGCTCGGCTCGATCTATGACGGCAAGCAGCACCGGGCCGTTGCGCTGGCCGAGCTCGCGACTGGCGAGGGCAAGACCGCGAATGTCGAGGACGGGCTCTTCGGCCGCACCGGCGACGACGAGCTGATGGGCCTCGGCGGCGACGATTTCCTCTTCGGCGGCGAGGGGGAGGACACGCTGGAGGGCGGCCGCGACGACGACGAGAACTACGGCGGCGAGGGTGCGGACACCTATGTCTTCGCCGAGGACTATGGCGAGGACTTCGTCAGCGACGGCTCCGGCCCCTCGACCTTCGTCTTCGACGCGGGGTCCGAGTTCTCCTACAGCCGGTCCGGCGACGATCTGATGATCGAGGCGGGCCGCGGGACGGTCCGGGTCGACGGCTTCTACGAGGGCGACCAGCGCGAGACCACCATGATCCGGATCGGCACCGAGGAGATGCGGGTCAACACGGCCCCCGAGAACCTTGAGGCATCGGCGACGCCCGTTGCCGAGGATGCCGCGATCGGGACCGTGGTCGCCCAGCTCTCGGCCACCGACGCCGATGGCGACGCGCTGACCTACAGCCTCGAGGATGACGCGGACGGCCTCTTCGCGATCGAGGGTGATACGATCGTCGTGAACGGTACGCTCGATTTCGAGACCGCGGCCGAGCACATGGTCACGGTGGTGGCCGAGGACGGCTTTGGCGGCGAGACGCGCGAGACCGTGGCGATCACCGTCGAGGATGTCTTCGAGCCCGGCCTGCCGCCCGAGAACCTCGCGCTCAGCGGCGGCTCGCTCGCCGGCGATGCGGCCGAAGGAACCACGGTCGGCACCCTGTCGGGGACTGATCCGGAGGGCGAGACGCTGACCTGGCGGCTGCTCGACGATGCCGAGGGGCGTGTCCGGCTCGAGGGCACGACGGTGGTTGTCGCAACCGCGCTGGCGATCGAGACCGACCAGACGCTCCGGATCGTCGCGGAGGCCGAAGATCCGCTCGGCAACACCACGAGCGCGGCCTTCGATGTCGCGGTGGAGGGCGTCGCGGCCGAGGATCTCGCACCCGAGACCCTGATGCTCAGCGGCGCCGTGGTGGCCGAGGACGCCGAGCCCGGCACCGAGGTCGGCACCCTCTCTGCCGTCGACCCCGAGGGTCAGACGGTCACCTACCGCCTGATCGACGATGCGGATGGTCGGTTCGTGCTGGACGGCGCCACCCTCCTCACGGCCGACGGTTTCGACTTCGAGACGGCCGACAGCCACCTGATCGAGGTCGAGGCGACCGACCCTGCCGGCAATGCGGCGACAGGCAGCTTCGCCGTTGCGGTGACCGATGTTGCCGAGGAGGAGGCCGGCACCGACCCCGGGAACGGCGACAGCGGCAACGGAGAGACCGAACCACCGGCCGCTCGCATCGTCGAGGGCACCCCGGAGGACGATTTCTTCGAGTTCGACATGCCCGCCAATCGCATGGTGCTTGGCGAAGAGGGCCGGGACACGGTCAGCTACGAGCTCTCGCGTGCGGAGGTCGAGGCCAGCGTCGTCGACAGCGGCGCTGTGATCGCGGTTCCGGACGGCCCGGCGGACATGCTGAACGACGTCGAGCGGGTCGAGCTCGAGGACGGCACCTATCTCTTCGATCTGCGGGACGAGGCGGCCTTCACCTACCGCGTCTACGCGGCAAGCTTCGGCCGGACGCCTGACGAGGGCGGCCTGCGCCACTGGGACGGCCAGGTCGAGGCGGGGCTCAGCCAGCGCAAGCTCTCCGAGGCCTTCGTCGCCAGCCAGGAATTCGCCGATCGCTTCGGCGAGGACCCGACGGCCGAGGAGTTCATCGACGCGCTCTACACCAACATCCTCGGTCGCGCCTCGGACGGCTCGGGGCGGGACTTCTGGGTCGGCCAGATCGAGGACGGGGTCGACAGGGCGGACGCGCTCATCGCTTTCGCCGACAGCCCGGAGAACCAGGACCTCAACGCGGACAACTACGACGCGGGCATGTGGGTCCTCTGATCCCGGCGCAGCGTCTTGCCAAAAGGGGGGCCGAAGCCGCGCGCTTCGGCCCCCCGCTCTGTCGACATCCCCGTCGACAACCCGGTCGACATCCCCGTCGACCGCCGGCCGGCCATGCACTAACACTTCGGGAGAGGAAACCTGACGAGGCGAGTCGCGTCCGATGGAGGCGGAGACCAACCCCCGGCAACGACGCCGGCGCGCCGCCCGCATCGATGCGGGTGGTGGACAGCGCAAGGTCGACTACACGCGGCTCAGGAGCCCGTTCACGCCCGCTCCTGCCTTCTCCGACGACCGCATCGCCGCGATGCACGCAACAGCGCTTCGCGTGCTCGAAGAGCTCGGCATGAAGGTGCTCCTGCCCGAGGCGCGGGAGATCTTTCGCCAGGGCGGCGCGCTCGTCGATGATGAGACCGAGATGGTCCGGATCGGCCGCGACATGGTGGAGAGCGCACTGGCGACCGCGCCCAAGCGCATCCCCGTGGCGGGCGGCGCACCGCACCGCGACCAGCTCCTCGAACTCGGAACGCTCAGCTTCATGTCGGGCGCCGGCACGCCCCACGCGACAGACCTCATCCGCGGCCGCCGCCCCGCGACGCTCGAGGACTACCGCGAGCTCACCGTGCTCAGCCAGTGCTTCGACGTGCTGCACTATCTCAACCCGCTGGTCGAGCCGCAGGACACGGCGACCCATCTCCGCCACTACGCGGTCACCGAGATCCAGCTCACGCTGTCGGACAAGATCCCGTTCATCTTCGCCCGCGGGACGCCGCAGACCCATGACTGCTTCGAGATGATCCGCACCATGCGGGGCCTCTCCGAGGACGCATTTCGCGACAGCCCCTGCTGCTACACGATCATCAACACCAACTCGCCGCGCCAGCTCGACATCCCGATGGCCCAGGGGCTGATCGACTTCGCCCGCGCCGGCCAGGTCTCGATCGTCACGCCCTTTTGCCTGATGGGGGCGATGGCGCCGGTGACGATCGCGGGCGCGCTGACGCTCAGCCATGCCGAGGCGCTGGCGGCGATCACGCTGACGCAGCTGACGCGCCCGGGGGCGCCGGTGCTCTACGGCGCGTTCGCCTCGAATGTGGACATGAAATCGGGCGCGCCGGCCTTTGGCACGCCCGAGCAGGTCAAGGCCAATCTCGGTGCCGGGCAGCTCGCGCGGCTCCTCGGGCTGCCCTGGCGCTGCGCGGCCGGGTGCGCGGCAAACACCAACGACGCTCAGGCCGCCCACGAGACCGAGATGAGCGCCTGGGGCGCGGTGCTCGCCGGCTCGACGGTGGTCGTGCACGGGGCGGGCTGGCTCGAGGGCGGGCTGACGCTGTCCTACGAGAAGATGATGACCGACATTGAAATGCTCCAGACCTTCGCCGAGCTCTGCGCCGGCACGCCGGCCGAGGACAGCGACATCGCCTTTGAGGCGCTGGCCGGCGTCCAGCCGGGCGGGCACTTCTTCGGGGCCGAGCACACCATGGCGCGCTACCAGTCGGCCTTCTACGAGCCGCTGGTGGCGGACTGGTCGAATTTCGGCACCTGGACCGAACGGGGCGCGCGCGATGCCAGCACCCGGGCGACGGCGATCTGGCAGGAGCGGCTTCGGACCGCCGTGCCGCCCATGGTCGACCAGGCGCGCGTCGCCGAGATGCAGGCCTTCATCGCGAGACGCACCGCCGAGGGCGGCGCGCCGCCGGTGAGCTGACGGGAGAGACCAAATGACGGACACCGCAGACGCGATCATCATCGGCGCCGGCGTGATCGGCGCGGCGACGGCCTTCGAGATGGCCAAGGCGGGCTGCAAGACGCTCAACATCGACCGCAACGCGCTGGCCGGGCACGGCTCGACGGCGGGGTCCTGCGCGATCATCCGCATGCATTACTCGACCCTCGACGGCACCGCCTTCGCCTGGGAGGGTTACCATTACTGGCGCGACTGGGAGGACTATCTCGGCCTGCCCGCCGGCACCCCGCTCTCGACCTTTCGCGAGGTCGGCTGCCTCGTGATGAAGACCGAGGCCAACGGGTTCCTCGTCAAGCACATGGCCCACAGCGCCGAGCTGGCCTGCCCCTATGAGGAATGGTCGGCCGAGGAGATCACCCGGCGCCTGCCGATCTATGCGCTGGAGAGCTACGCCCCGGCCAAGCGGATGGAGGACGCCGCCTTCGGCCAGTCCAATGGCGGGCGCCTCTCCGGCGCGGTGTTCTGGCCGAATGGCGGCTATATGACCGACCCCGCACTCTCGGCGCAGAACCTTGCGGATGCGGCACGGGCGCATGGCGCGCGGTTCCGCATGGGCGCCGAGGTCGCCGAGATCCTCACCGAGGGCGGCCGCGTCACGGGCGTGCGGCTCACGGGCGGCGAGGAGATCCACGCGCCCGTGGTCGTCAACGTGGCCGGCCCCGCCTCCGCGCGGATCAACGCCATGGCCGGCGTGCTCGACGACATGACGATCGCCACCCGTGCGCTCCGCCAGGAGGTGGTCCATGTGCCCGCGCCCCCGGGCTTCGACTTCGAGCGCGAGGGCATGGTGATCTCGGACAGCGACATCGCCTGCTACTGCCGTCCAGAGCACGGCAACCATATCTTGATCGGAAGCGAAGACCCGGAGTGCGATCCGCACATCTGGGTCGAGGACGACACCGACTACGAGCGCGCCTTCACCGACCAGTGGACGCTCCAGGCCCAGCGCTATGGCCAGCGGGTGCCCTCGCTCGGCATCCCGGGCCAGACACGCGGCGTGGTCGATCTCTACGACGCCTCGACCGACTGGATCCCGATCTACGACAAGTCGAGCCTGCCCGGTTTCTACATGGCCTGCGGGACCAGTGGCAATCAGTACAAGAACGCGCCGATCGCCGGCAAGATGATGGCAGCGCTGGTCGACTATTGCGAGGCTGGAAACGACCACGACACGGCGCCGCTGTCGTTCCGCCTGCCCTATATCGGGCGCGAGACCAATGTCGGCTTTTACTCGCGAAAGCGCCCGATCAACGAGGAGTCGAGCTTTTCCGTTCTGGGCTAGGGGCGCCCCCGGCCGACCCTCCCGCCGAGCTCCACGACCGACGAACCGAGGACCCGATGACCCTGACAACCACGCCCCTCCACCGCGACTTCGGTGTCGAGATCCACGGTATCGATCTCAGGGAGGCGACGGCCGATCATCTCTATCCCGAGATCCGGGCGGCCTTCGAGGAGCACTCGCTCCTGCTCTTCCGCGGTCAGGGCTGGGAGGACGACGACATCCTCTCGTTCGGCCGGCTCTTCGGGCCGATCGAGAACCGCACAGACGGTCCGGTCCATGTGCCCAAGGTCTCCAACGTGCTGCCCGACGGCTCGGTCGTTGCGCCCGATGCCCAGCGCCTCAAGGACCTCCAGGCCAACATGCTCTGGCACACCGACTCGACCTTCCTGCCGGTGCCGGCGCTCGCCAACATCATCACCGCCCGCGTCGTCCCCTCCGAAGGGGGTACCACGGAGCTCGTCTCGACGCGGGCCGGGCTGGCGCGCCTGCCGGAGGAGCTCCGCGCCATCGTCAAGGGCGCGATCCGGCACCGCCTCTCGCATTCCCGGGCCAAGATCGACCCCGATCTTGCGCGTGCCGATCACATCGTGAAGTGGTCCGAGGAGGTCTGGCCCGGCATCTGGCCCAATCCGGTCAACGGGCGCGAGGCGGTCTACATCGCGTCGCATGCCTGCGGGATCGTCGGGATGGAGGATGCCGCCGCCCAGGACGCGATCGACCGGACGATCGAGGCGCTGACGCCTGCGGACGCCGTCTATGCGCATCAGTGGCAGGTCGGCGATGTGCTGATCTGGGACGAACGGGCGACGCTCCATCGCGGCATGCCCTGGCCATACGACCAGGCGCGGACGCTCGCCTCGATCTGCGTCTCGGCCGGCGCCGAAGACGGGCTGGAGGCGATGCGCCGGGCAGGCTGATCCGCCAACGGTGCCGTCAACGTTTGGAAATACGGCGTCGGCGCGGTACTCCTGCAAGCTGGCCCCCTGCGTGATCATCCGATCGGAGACCCGACATGGAAGACGCCGATCTCACAATTGCCGAGCTTGTCGCCTCGCTGCCGAGGTTCTCGATCCTCGGCGCGGCCCTCGAGCGGACCGGGCTGACCGATGTCCTCGCGGATCCAGCCGGCTCGCTCACCGTGTTTGCGCCCGGCAATATCGGCTTCGAGACCCTGGCGGAGAGTTTCGGCGTCGTGGCGGGCGGCACGGTCGAGGGGCCGCTCACCTTCTCGCTCTCGAGCGACGATGTGACGATCCCCGACGGCCTTGCGGGGACCGAAGAGGGCACGGTCCGCGACTTCGCGTTCGATATCGGCCTCGTCCCGGGCCTCTCGAGCGGACAGAGCGTCTCCGACCCAGAGATCTCGATCGTCGACTATGAGGTTGCCGGCAGCCTGGAGGCCGGCAATCCGTCGGGGTTCGACAGCTTCTTCCTGCGGAGCGAGGACATCAATCGCGGCACCGGGGACCTAACCGGCGCGCAGTTCTACGGCAACGGCGCCTCGCTGCAGTTCGACATCGCAGCGGATGCGGATCTCTCGGACGGCCTCCAGGTAAGCGAGCTCGAGCCGCTGGCCGGGCTCGACTTCCCCGCGCCGGTGGATGCCGAGGACGCGGTCTTCGTGCTCAACGCGCGGGAGGACGGCACCGGGCGCTATCACCCGCCGGTGGTGATCCTGCGCGGCGACGGCACCGGCCAGCTGCTCAACTCCAACAACACCGGCGTCAACGGGCAGACGGGGCGCGACATCGTCACCGACGGGCTCGATTTCGGCAACGAGTACGTCACCAACTTCACCTTCGACCCCGTCGCGCTGACGATCATCGAGGCCGATGCCGAGCCGGCGCCCGGGGGCGAGGACGAGATGGTGCTCGATGCGATCGTCGCCGCGCTCGACGGGCTCGACAGCACCGCGAGCGGCGAGGAGCTGCTCGAGCAGGTGCTGCTCTACCACCTGCAGGAGGGGGCGTTCTCCCGCGACGCGCTGAGCGCGGGCCCCGATCTCACATCGCTCCTGGGCCCGGCGCCCGAGGCGACGGCGACAGGGCTGGTCGATGAAGACCGCGGCTTCCGGGACCCCCGCTTCGTCGAGGGGGCCACCGATCTCTCGGCCACCAACGGGATCGTCCACACGATCGATCGCGTGGCGCTGCCGATCAACCTGCCGGACGCGACGGACCTCTTCGGCGGGCCGGGGGACGATCTGCTCGATGCGGGCCCGGAGGTTCTGTTCGTCGACGGGGCCGCGGGCGAGGATACCCTGCGGTTCGCCGAGCCTCTCGGCTCGGTCGCCTTCGCCGCCGCAGAGGGGGGCTTCACCGCCGCCGTCTCGGGCGAGGCAGCGCGGGTCGTGGACATCCGCGGCATCGAGCGGATCGAGCTTGCCGACACCGCGCTCGAGGTGAGCGACGATCCGCTGGCCGCGCAGGTCTTCCGCCTCTTCGGCGTCGGCCTCGGCCGAGAGGGGGACATCGCCGGCGTGAGCTTCTGGACCGGAGAGGCGATGGAGCGCGGCATCGGCTTCGTCGCCGACGCGATCCTGCTCTCCGACGAGTTCGCCGACCGTTTCGGCGGCGCGGTGCCCACGGATGCCGACATCGTCGAGGAGTTCTACGGCAACTTCCTCGGCCGCGAGCCCGATCCCGCCGGGCTCGCCTTCTGGACCAACGAGGTGGAGACGGGCCGGATCGACACCGGCGAGCTGCTCCTTGCGTTCTCGGAGAGCCCGGAGTTCCTGGCCAACACCGCAGACCTCACGGACGACGGGGTGCTGATCATCGCCTGACCCCCGGGGCCCGCGGCGCGACCGGCGTCAGGACCCGGCCGGGGATCGGGCGAGGCCACGCAGCACGTCGTCCTTTCGGAGCTGGCCGATCAGGCGGCCCTCCTCCTCCACGCCGAGGGGCCGCTCGCTGTCGAGCAGGCGGTCAAGGGTGTCGCGGATCAGGAGATCGGCGTTCACCACATCGCTCGGCTCCCCGTCCATCGGGCCCATCAGGTCGCGCACCCGGAGCACGCCGAGCGGGTTCATGTGCTGCACGAAGTCGGCGACATAGGCGTTCTTCGGGGCGTTGAAGATCTCGGCCGGCCGGCCGGTCTGAACGATTCGCCCGCCCTCCATGATCGAGATGCGGTTGCCGAGCTTGAACGCCTCGTCGAGATCGTGGCTGACGAAGATGATCGTGCGCTTGAGCTTGGCCTGCAGCTCGAGCAGCTCGTCCTGCAGCTTGGTGCGGATCAGCGGATCGAGCGCCGAGAAGGGCTCGTCCATCAGGAGGATCGGCGCGCGGGTGGCAAAGGCGCGCGCGAGGCCCACGCGCTGTTGCATGCCGCCGGAGAGCTCGCCCACGCGGCGCTCCGCCCAGTCCGAGAGGCCGACGAGCGCGAGCTGCTCGTCGATCCGCGCGCGGGCCTCGGGCCGGCGCATCCCTGCGAGCTCGAGCCCGAGGCCCACATTCTCGCGCACCGTGCGCCAGGGCAGCAGGCCGAATTGCTGGAACACCATCGCCACGCATTCCCGCCGCAGCCGGCGCAGATCGGCGGGGCTCGCGCGCCCGACCTTGCAGCGCCACGCGCCGCTCACCACCGTGACCCGGCCGCGGATCACCGGGTTGAGCCCGTTGACCGCGCGCAGCAGCGTGGATTTGCCGGAGCCCGAGAGCCCCATCAGCACCAGGATCTCGCCCTCGGCGACATCCAGCGTGCAGTCATGGACGCCGAGGATCTGGCCCGTCTCGGCCTGGATCTCGGCGCGGTCGCGGCCGGCATCCATTAGCGGCAGCGCAACGGCGGGCCGGTCGCCGAAGACGATCGAGACCTCCTCGATCCGAACGGCGATGCTCACGAGGTCTTGCCCGCGGCCAGCACCCGGTCGAGGATGATGGCGACAACGACGATGACGAAGCCGGACTCGAAGCCGAGCGCCGTGTTGACCTGGTTGAGCGCGCGCACCACGGGCACGCCGAGGCCGTCGGCGCCAACCAGCGCGGCGATCACCACCATCGAGAGCGAGAGCATGATCGTCTGGTTGAGCCCGGCCATGATCTGCGGCAGGGCGTAGGGGAGCTCCACCTTCCAGAGCGTCTGGCTCGGGGTCGCGCCAAAGGCCCGGGCGGCCTCGAGGAGCGGCGTGGGCGTCGAGGAGACGCCGAGATAGGTCAGCCGGATCGGCGCGGGCAGCACGAAGATCACGGTCGCGATCAGCCCCGGCACCATCC
>CAYORO010000008.1:0-35933 GCA_964406355.1 uncultured Limibaculum sp. | reverse complement strand
GCATCCAGCGCTGGCTCTCGGTCGCGGCCAACGAGATCGCCAACGGCCCGGCGGCTGCGCGCCTCGTCACCGTCTTCGGCGCGGGCCTCGACCATGAGGCGGCCAAGGCCAAGGCGGCGCGGATCCTCGCGCCCATCGAGGAGGCGCTCTCCGGCGGCGGTTGGGTCGCGGGCACCGAGACGCCCTCGATCGCCGATATCGCGCTCTACAGCTACATCGCCCACGCGCCCGAGGGCGAGGTCACGCTCGAGCCCTTCCCGGCGATCCGCGGCTGGCTCGGCCGGGTCGAGGCGCTGCCGGGCTTCGTGGCGATGCAGGCGAGCAAAGTCGGGCTCGCCGCCTGAGGCGGGCCGCCCATCCGACGAGAGAGGGCACGAGACCCATGGCCGACAGCCTGTTCACCCCCGAGGAGACCCGGACCTTCCGCGACCATGCGGCGGTTGCGGCCGCCCGTGCCGGGTCCCTGAACCGGGGCGGCGCCGGCTCCACCGACGTCATTGTGCTCTGCACGCGCGACCGCGTCTGGAAGATCTCGGGCAAACTCTACGACAGCAACGGCCGCACCTGAGCGCGCCGGGCTCTGCCGGGGCCCGGCCACCTCTCGATCTTGCCTCCGAGGAGAGAGCCATGAGCACCGCCGAGACCCTGACCTCCGGCCAGACGCCCGAGACCCCGTTCCACGCGGGCGAGATCGCGATCCAGGAGCGCTACGGCGTGGCCGAGAAGATGCGCGTCTTCGCCAGCCGCATCGTGCGCGACCACCTGCCCGCCCAGCACCGCGATTTCCTCGCGGAGCTGCCGTTTGTCGTGCTTGGCACGGTCGATCCGGAGGGCCGGGTCTGGGCCTCGATGCTCGACGGGGCGCCGGGCTTCATCGCCACATCCGACGACCGCACGATCCGCATCGCTGCGAGCCCCCGCACGGGCGATCCGCTCGGCGCGGCGCTGCGCGCAGGCGCCCCGGTCGGCGGGCTCGGCATCCAGTTCGAGAGCCGTCGGCGCAACCGCTTCACCGCGCATGTGCGGGGCGTCGAGGACGGTACTGTTACGCTCGGGGTCGACCAGACTTTTGGCAACTGCCCGCAATACATCCTCTCGCGCCGGCCGGCCCGGTTCGTCGATGCCCCGGCCGCAGCGCCGGAGCGCTTCGACGGCCTCGACGCCGCGGCCCGCGAGACCATCGCCCGCGCCGACACCTTCTTCGTCGCCACTGTCGCGCCGGCCGAGGGCGACGACGTCCGTCGTGGCGCCGATGTCTCCCATCGCGGTGGCAAGGCGGGCTTCGTGCGCGTCGCCGAAGACGGCACGCTGACGATCCCGGACTTCGCCGGCAACTTCCACTTCAACACCTTTGGCAATCTCGCGCTCGACCCCCGCGCGGGGTTGCTCTTTGCCGACTACGAGACGGGCGATATGCTCTATCTCACCGGCCGGGCGGAGGTGTTCTTCGACGACCCGGAGATCGCCGATTTCCGTGGCGCCGAGCGGATCTGGCGCTTCTGGCCGTCGGAGGGCGTGCGCATCCGCGGGGCCTTGCGCATCCGCTTCGCGGGCGGCGAGGAGAGCCCCAACTCGCTCCTGACCGGTGATTGGGACGAGGCCGCCCGCCGCCGCGAGGCCGAGGCGCGCCGGGCCGAGTGGCGTCCCTTCCGCGTGACCCGCATCGTCGAGGAGAGCACGACGATCCGCTCGCTCCATCTCGAGCCCGCCGATGGCGGCGCAGTCCCGCGCTTCGAGGCGGGACAGTTCCTGCCCGTGCGGCTCGAGGTGCCGGGCGAGGGCGTGCTCTCGCGGACCTACACGGTCTCGAGCGCGCCTGGCGACCGGTTCCTGCGCATCAGCGTCAAGCGCGAGGGACGGGTCTCCGGCGCCATCCACGCGCTCGAGATGGGCGCTGTGATCGAGGCGCAGGCCCCGCGCGGTGCCTTCACGCTCGACACCGCCGAGACGCGCCCCGCGGTGCTCCTCTCGGCGGGCGTCGGGATCACGCCCATGGTGGCGATGCTGCGCCATGCGCTTCTGGAGGGCGTGCGCACCCGACACACCCGGCCGATCTGGTTCGTCCACTCCGCCCGGACCAAGGCCGAGCGGGCCTTCTTCACCGAAGCGCTCTCGGTTTCGGCCCGCTCCGAGGCGCTGCAGACCTTCTGGCTGCTCTCGCGCCCCGAGGCCGATGCCGAGCCCGGCCGCGACCACGACCTCACCGGGCGGCTCGATGTCGAGGTGCTGAAGCGGCTCCTGCCCTTCGATGACTTCGACTTCTATCTCTGCGGGCCCGAGGGGTTCGTGCAGGCGCTCTATGACGGGCTGCGGGATCTCGGGATCCGGGATGCGCGGATCTATGCCGAGAGCTTCGGCCCTTCGGCGCTCACGCGTCGGCCCGACGGCGAGGCCCCGGCGCGCCCCGAGGCGACCGGCGCGGCGGAGGTCTCGTTCGCTGCCTCCGGGATCACGGCCGAATGGACGCCGGAGAAGGGCACGCTCCTCGAGCTCGCCGAGAGCGCCGGCCTTGAGCCCGCCCATCAGTGCCGCTCGGGCCAGTGCGGCACCTGCGCGGTCAAGCTGAAGGCGGGCAAGGTGAAGTATCTCGAGGTGCCGACCGCGCCGGTGGCTGAGGGCGAGGTGCTCACCTGCTGCGCGGTGCCCGACGCCGAGGAGGGCGGCCCCAAGGTCCAGATCGCCCTCAACGTCTGACCCCGCGGGCGGCCGGGATGCGGCCGCCCCCGACGCGATGACGACGGCGGTTGACGCAGTGTCATTTCGCTTTTTCGCCGATGGCTGCCTTGCTAGAATTTAAATGGAATCATCTTTCCAATGCACATCAAGAGGATAATCGAATGCCTGGATATGTTGGGATCACCAAGGGTGTAACGACGAAGGAACTTGTAGAGGAAGTTCTGAAGGTCGAAGCGAAACTCGACACCTCACGAATGAAGATGATCAAGACGTTCCCGAAGGGCGCGCCTGGACACGCGGCGAACGTGAAGAAGGCGGTCGCTTACTTGCAGAAAGTGCAGCAAGACTGGACGACGCGAGCAAAGGAAGACCCGGACAAAAAGGCCGTTATCGAGCGAGACTTGGCCGCGATGGGTGCCCTGATCACCAAGTGTCAGAAAGACCTCGTCGCACTCGATGACGTCTCTGATGGAACGGGCAAGAAAATCATGGCCAAGAGCAAAGTGAAATAATTATAATACTAACCAATAAAATCGTAGACCTTGATAGAAGGAGATACCAAAATGAGTGGAGCTGCCGCACTTGCTGCCGCGTCCGAAGCTGCTGACAAGGCACTGAAGACGGCCAAAGGCGTCGCCGAGCTGGCCAAGACGCTCAAAGAAATGAAAGGAAGTAAACAATGGGGGGAGTTCAAGATAACCACCATGAAATACCCCTCCGAAATGATGAAATACACAGACCATTATAAGGTCGATACGAAGCCGATAAAAATGAAGCCGATCCACATCAATTTTTATACGAATGCAACAGCCGGACTTTTGGATCTCCTCGATATCGTTGAGATCCCGGCGTATCGTGTAACTATCGATCTGCGCTACAAGGTGCGAACTGTCACACACAAGAAAACAAAGACGAAAAGGCAGTTCATAGAGGGCGGCTTTCTCACCAGCAAAGGAACTTGCGGCACAAATCCGGTCGCTTATTACTTCATGTCATGCAAGGTGACGTTCACGGGTAACATCACGTTGCGGCCGGGCGAAGTAGCGCCATCGGGAACCATCCAGGGAACCATCGACAAGGGTGAGGGTTCGATGATCAAGCGCGTCTATATCGAGGTCAATGGGGACAAGACACCCAAAGTAAGTTAATAATCACGGACTGCTGAGCGGCATGGCGCCGGCCAGGTCTGATCCCGGCGCCACACATCACGCAACGTCTCCCGTGCCGGCACGCGTGCGGGCGCGGTGAGCCTTGCGCCCGGACCGCCTTTCGCGCAAAGCTTCCGCCGGTGCGGCGGCTCCGGGGCCCTTCAATCCATGACCTGCGTCTTCATCCAGCTGCGCTGCCATCCGGGCCGGACCTACGAGGTCGCGGACGCCATCTACAATCGCGAAATCATCTCGGAGATGTACTCGACGAGCGGCGAGTTCGACCTGCTCATCAAGATGTACATTCCCGAGGGCGACGACATCGGCAAATACATCCACAAGAACGTGCTCGACATTGAGGGCATCCAGCACTCGCTGACGACGCTCACCTTCCAGGCGTTCTGAGGCGCCCAGGCAGGACGGCATCAAAACGGCGCCAAGACGGCACACAGAGGGGGGACACCCATGAAGGCGATCGCAACGGGGCTGGCGGCCCTTCTGGTGGCGGCAACCGCCGCGGCCGAGCCGGTCAAGGTCGGCATGATCACCACGCTCTCGGGCGGCGGCGCGGCGCTCGGCATCGATGTGCGCGACGGCTTTGAGCTCGCGCTCGATGAGGCGCCGGGACGCATCGAGCTGATCGTCGAGGACGACCAGCGCAAGCCCGACCTCGCGGTCCAGCTCGCCACGCGGATGATCCAATCGGACCGGGTCGAGGTGATGACCGGGATCATCTTCTCCAATCTCGCGATGGCGGTGGTGCCGGCGGCGGTGCGCCAGGGGGTCTTCTACCTCTCGCCCAATGCCGGCCCCTCGGCGCTCGCCGGCCGCGGCTGCCACGAGAACTACTTCAACGTCGCCTGGCAGAACGACAACCTGCATGAGGGCGCCGGCGCCTATGCCAACACGGCGGGGCTGTCCAACACCTTCATCCTCGCGCCCAACTACCCGGCCGGGCAGGACGCGCTGGCGGGCTACAAGCGGTTCTACGAGAGCGAGCTGGCGGGCGAGATCTACACCAAGCTCGGGCAGACCGATTATGCCGCCGAGATCGCCCAGATCCGCGCGAGCGGGGCGGACAGCGTGTTCTTCTTCCTCCCCGGAGGCATGGGGATCGCCTTTCTCAAGCAATACGCGCAGTCGGGCGTCGACCTGCCGCTGGTGGGGCCGGCCTTCTCCTTCGACCAGGCGATCCTCGGCGCGGTCGGCGAGGCGGCGCTCGGGGTGAAAAACACCGCGCAATGGTCGAAGGACATCGACGTGCCAGCCAATGCGGCCTTCGTGACCGCCTTCCAGGCGAAGTACGACCGGCTGCCCTCGCTCTATGCGTCCCAGGGCTACGACACCGCGCGGCTCCTCCTCTCGGCGCTCGACGCCGCCGCGCCCGGAGAGGCGGACGCATTCCGCGAGGCGCTCCGGGCGGCGGAGTTCGAGAGCACCCGGGGCGCGTTCCGTTTCGGCCCCAACCATCACCCCGTCCAGGATATCTATGTCCGCGAGGTGGTGCGCGAGGGCGACGTGCTGACCAACCGCATCGTCGGCGTCGCGCTCAAGGACCGGGCCGACGCCTACGCCGCCGACTGCCAGATGTGAACCGGTCTGCGGGAGCCGTGGCCTGGCGCGCGGCCCCCGACCCGACCCAGCTGCGGCCATCCCCGAAGGGACAGCGATCCATGCTCCATGTCGACATTCCGACGCGCGCCGATCTGCTTGCGCTTGCCGAGGCCCGGCACGACGCGTCGGTCACCCTCGTGCTGCCGACGACACCGGTGACGCGCGAGGCGCAGGCCGATCGGACCGCCTTCGGCAATCTCGCCGGCGAGGCGCTCCGCCAGCTCGAGGCCGCCGGCACCGAGAAGCGGACCCTCTGGCCGCTGGCCGAGCATCTCGACGACCTCGCCGAGGATGATGAGTTCTGGGCGCACCAGGCGCGCTCGCTGGTGGTGCTGGCGACGCCCGACAGCCTGCGCAGCTTCCGCTTGCCCAACCACCTGACCGAGAGCGTCGAGGTCTCCGACCGGTTCAACCTCGTGCCGCTCGTTCGCGCGGTGACCTTCGCCCAGCAGGCGGTGCTGCTCGTCCTGTCGGAGCAAGCCGCACAGACATACACCATCGGGCCCGAGGGCGGCGCGACCCCGCTGGCGGTTGCCGGGATGCCGAGCGATGCCGCCAGCGTCGCCCACAAGGCCTCGATCGCCGGCCGCTCGCCAAAACGGCGGCTCCACGGCTCCGAAGGCAAGAAGGTGCATCTGCGGGCCTATGTCCGCCGGGTTGACGAAGCGCTGCGCCCGGTGCTCCAGGGGCGCGAGATCCCGCTCGCGCTGATCGCCACCGAGCCGCTCGCCTCGATCTTCGCCTCGGTCTGCAGCCATGCGCCGCTGTTGACCAATATGCCCGCGGGCCTCGACCAGCATGCGAGCGCGGCCGAGCTCTCGGGGGCCGCGCGCACCATGCTCGACGGCCACTACCGCACGCTGGTCGAGGCCTTCGGCGCCCGCTTCGCCGCGCTGTCCGACGCGCGGCGCGCGACGGTGAAGGTGACCGATGCGGCCTTCGCCGCCACCTTCGGCTTCGTCGACACGCTCGCGGTGGATATGGACCAGGTGCTTCCCGGCTGGATCTCCGAGGAGGGGCATGTCGAGTATGCCGACGCGCCGGGACCCGAGAGCTACAACCTGCTCGGCGAGATCGCGACGCGCGCGCTGGCGACGGGGGCCCGGGTGGTCGCCGGGCGGACGGCGGATCTGCCCGAGGGCGCGCCGCTTGCCGCGCTCCTGCGCCGTCCGGTCTGATCGCCCGGTGTCCGGCCTCCTGCTGGTCGAGCAGGCGCTCAACGGCCTGCAGCTCGGCCTCACGCTGTTTCTGATGGCGGCGGGGCTGACGCTGGTCTTCGGCGTCATGGGGTTCATCAACCTCGCGCATGGCTCGCTCTACATGATCGGGGCGTTCGCCTGTGCGGCGGTCGCCTCGGCGGCAGGCTCGTTCTGGCTTGGCCTCGCCGCAGGGCTCGCGGCGGCGGCGGGTGCCGGCGCGGTGCTGGAGCGGGTGCTGATCCGCCGGCTCTATGCGCGCGACCATCTCGACCAGGTGCTGGCGACCTTCGCGCTGATCCTCATTCTCTCCGAGGGCACGCGGATCCTCTTCGGCGACTTCCCGCTCTTCCTCGACCCGCCCGAGATCCTCTCCGGCACCGTCACGCTGGCGCCGGGGCTCGACTATCCGCGCTTTCGCCTCGCGATCATCGTCCTCGGGCTGGTGCTGGCGGCGGGGCTCTTCTGGCTCGTCCACCGCACAGCGCTCGGTATCCGTATCCGCGCGGGCGCCGCCGATCGCGAGATGATCGCCGCCCTCGGGATCGATATCGACCGGCTCTCGGCCCGCATCTTCGCCCTCGGCGCGGGGCTCGCGGGGCTTGCCGGCGCGATGACCGGCGCGCTCCAGTCGGTGCAGGTCGGCATGGGCGAGCCGGTGCTGATCCTCGCCTTCGTGGTGATCGTGATCGGCGGGCTCGGCTCGATCAGCGGCGCGCTGGTCGGCGCGCTGGTGGTGGGCCTCGCCGACACGCTGGGGCGCTCGCTCGTGCCGGCCGCCTTCCGCGCGATCCTGCCGGCGGCCGAGGCCACCGCCATCGGCTCGGCGCTCGCCTCGACATTGATCTATCTCGTGATGGCCGGCGTCCTCCTCGTGCGCCCCACAGGGCTCTTCGGGCGCGCCTGATGAGCCGCGAGAGCGCCGTCAACCTCGCGCTCTGCGCGGCCTTCCTCGCACTGCCGGCCTGGGCTGCCTGGGCCGAGCAGCCCTACACGTTCACGCTCGCCACCAAGGCGGCGGTGCTGGCGCTCGCCGGTGTCGGGCTCAACATCGCGCTCGGGATCGGGGGGCTCGTCTCCTTCGGCCATGCGGCGTTCTTCGGGATCGGCGGCTACGCGGCGGGGATCCTCGCGAACCACGCCGCGCTCTACCAGCCGCTCGTCACCTGGCCCGTGACGATCGAGGGCACCCAGTCGATGCCGGTGATCTGGCTCGTCGCGCTCCTCGCGAGCGGCGCCATGGCCTCGGTGATCGGCGCGCTCTCGCTGAGGACGGCGGGGATCTTCTTCATCATGATCACGCTCGCCTTCGCGCAAATGGTCTACTACCTCGCCAACAGCTGGCCGGCCTATGGCGGCGAGGACGGGCTGCCGATCTATCTCCGCAACGGCTTTCCGGGGATCGACACGCTGGTGCCGGCGGAGTTCTGTGCGCTGGTGCTCGCGGTGCTCGGGCTCGCGCTCGCGCTCTCCTGGCGGTTCGCGGTCTCGCGGGTCGGGCTCGCGCTCTCGGTCGCCCATGAGGCGCCGGAGCGGGCCGCGGCGATGGGCATCGACGTCACGCGGATCCGGTTGGCGGGCTTTGTCCTCTCCGGCATGGTGACCGGGCTCGCGGGGGCGCTCTTCGCCGATCTCAACGGCTTCGTCTCGCCGACGATGCTGAGCTGGCACACCTCCGGAGAGCTGCTGGTGATCGTCATCCTCGGGGGCGTGGGGCGGCTCTTCGGTCCGATCGCCGGCGCGGCGATGCTGGTCGGGCTCGAGCATCTCCTCGGCGAGGTGACGGATCACTGGCGCGCCGGGCTCGGGCTCGCACTCCTCGCCGTGGTGCTGTTCGCGCGGGGCGGGCTGATCGGGCTCCTGGCGGGGCCCGCGCGCCATGCCTGAGCCGGTGCTCACGGCCGCGGGGCTCGGCCGCCGCTTCGGCGCGGTGGCGGCGGTCGAGGGCGTCTCGATCGACCTCCGCCCCGGCGAGGTGCACGCCCTCATCGGCCCGAACGGCGCGGGCAAGACAACGCTGCTGCGCCTTCTCGCGGGCGAGATCCCGGCCGACGCAGGCACCGTCCGCCTCGAGGGGTCTCCGCTCGACGGCCTCGGCCCCGCGGCCCGGGCGCGCGCCGGCCTCGCGCGCAGCTTTCAGGTCTCGCGCCTGGCGCCATCGCACACCGCACTTGCCCATGTCGCGCTCGCCGTGGCGGCGGGGCAGGGGCGCCTCCTCAGCGTCACGCGTGCGGTTGCCGACGAGCGCCTCGCCGTGCCGGCCCGCGCAGCCCTTGCCCGCGTCGGCCTCGAGGGGCGCGAGCGGGTGGCGGCCGGCAGCCTCTCCCACGGAGAGCGCCGCCGCCTCGAGATCGCCATCGCCCTCGCGCTCCGCCCCCGCGCCTTCCTGCTCGACGAGCCGATGGCGGGCCTCGGCGCCGACGGATCGGCGGCCCTTACCGCCCTCCTCGACGGGCTCCGCCGCGAGGCACCGATCCTCCTCGTCGAGCACGACATGGACGCCGTCTTTCGCCTCGCCGACCGCATCTCCGTTCTTGTGGGCGGCCGGCTCCTTGCCACCGGTCCCCCCGATGCGATCCGCGCCGACGCCGCCGTGCGCGAGGCCTATCTCGGCGAGGCCCCGTGAGCGCGCTGCTCGAGCTCGAGGCCGTCACGGTCCGCTACGGCGCCGCGCAGGCGCTCTTCGGCGTCGATCTCGCGCTCGGCGAGGGTCAGGCGGTCGCGCTCCTCGGGCGCAACGGCATGGGCAAGACGACAACGGTGCGCGCAATCACAGGCCTCGTCCCGGCGGGCGGGCGCATCGCCGTCGCAAGCCGCGAGATCCGCGGCTGGCCGCCGCACCGGATCGCGCGCCTCGGGATCGGACTCGTGCCCGAGGGACGGCGCTGCTTCGCGCCCCTCACGGTGGCCGAGAACCTCGCCGCTGCCGCGCGCCCCGGCTCCTGGGACGAGCCCGCGGTGGTCGATCTCTTCCCCCGCCTCGGCGAGCGCCGCCGCCAGACCGCCGCCACCCTCTCGGGCGGCGAGCAGCAGATGCTCGCGATCGGCCGTGCGCTGATGACCAACCCGCGGCTCCTGATCCTCGACGAGGCGACCGAGGGGCTCGCCCCGCTGATCCGCGCCGAGATCTGGGCTGCCCTCACCCGGCTGAAGCGCGACGGGCTCTCGATCCTCGTCATCGACAAGGCGGTGCCCGAGCTGATGGCGCTGGTCGATGCCTGCGTGGTCCTCGAGCGCGGCGCGACCGTCTGGCAGGGTCGCCCGGATGCGCTCGACGGCGATCGCGCGGCGCGCCTCCTCGGGGTCTGAGCGGTCCCCGCACGGCCCGCGCCACCGGCCGGTCCCATTTCCGCCTTGCTGCGGCGCGACAGCGCTGCTAGCCGAGCGGTGCTGGTCAGAGGGAGCGGGCCCCGTGGACAGGAGCGAGCCGACAACCGACGGCGCCACCGATCGGCCGAGCGACCCCGGTGGCACGCGCCGGCCGCTCCGCATCGCCTATATCACCGGGTCCTACCCAAAGGCGTCGCACACCTTCATCCAGCGCGAGATCGCGGGTCTGCGCCGCCGCGGGATCGAGGTGCTGCCCACAGCGGTGCGCCTCCCCGCCGAGGAGGACCTCATCGGCCCCGAGGAGCGGGCCGCCCGCGCCGAGACGTTCTACATCCTGCGCGCCGCCCGCAATCCGATCCGGCTGATCCGCGCGCATATCGCGGCGCTCCGGCGCGCGCCAGGGAGCTATTTCGGCGCGATCGGGCTCGCCTGGCGGACCACCGCCTCGGGGCTCGGCCGCGCGCTCTACCAGCTCTTCTATCTCGCAGAGGCGGGGCTTCTGGCCGAGCATCTGCGCGAGCTCGAGGTCGACCAGCTGCACAACCACTTCATGGATTCGAGCTGCACCGTCGCGATGCTCGCGAGCCGGCTCTCGGGCATCCCGTTCAGCACCACCGTGCACGGGCCGACGGAGTTCTTCGCGGCCGAGCAGTGGCATTTCCGCGAGAAGATCGCCGAGGCGCGCTTCCTCGCCTGCATCAGCCATTTCTGCCGCAGCCAGTGCATGCTGTTCTCGGATCCCGCCGATTGGGAGCGCCTGCACATCATCCATTGCGGGGTGGAGCCTGCGCGCTATGGCGCCCGCCCGGCTCGGGAGGCTGGCGGCCCGGTGCAGCTCGTCTTCGTCGGCCGGCTCGCCGCGGTGAAGGGGGTGCGTGTGCTGCTCGAGGCGCTCGCGCGGGTCCGGGGCGAGGTGGCCGAGGGCGTGCACCTCACGCTGGTCGGCGGTGGCTCGGAGCGCACGGCGCTCGAGGGGATGGCAGCCTCACTGGGGATCGCCGAGCAGGTGGAGTTCACCGGCTACCTGTCGCAGACGGAGGTCGCCGAGCGCCTGGAGACGGGTGACATCTTCGTGCTGCCGAGCTTTGCCGAGGGCGTGCCGGTGGTGCTCATGGAGGCGATGGCGAGCGGGCTGCCGGTGATCGCCACCCGGGTCGGCGGCGTCGGCGAGTTGGTGGAGGACGGGGTCAACGGCCTCGTCGTGGCGCCGAGCGATGTCGCAGGGCTCGCAGACGCGATCGCGACGCTTGCGCGGGACCCGGCGCAGCGCAGCGCCATGGGCGCGGCGGGCCGAGCCCGGGTGCGCGAGGCGTATGACATCGACCGCGAGGCCGGCCGGCTGGCGGCGCTCTTCGCGGCCTATCGCGGCAGTGGCCCCGTGACGCCGAAGCCCCCTCTCAGGCCCGCGGACGATCTCCAAGCAGTCGCCGACGGCGCCGCCGAACGGGCGCCGCGTCCGCAGACCGCGGAGTAGCCGGCGCCCGCCCCGGCCCGCCTCACTCGGTGGGCAGGTTGGCCAGCGCCGCGGTCACCTCGTCCGCATGCGGAAAGCGCGTGCCCTCGGCGGCCGCCAGCGCTGCCTCGAACTCGGTCCGCGCCTCGGCGGGCCGGTCGAGTGCTGCATACACCGCGCCGAGATGGTAGCGCAGCCACGGGTTGTCCGGCTGGTCCGCGGCCAGCGGCGCGAGGATGCGCATCGCCGCGCCATGCTCGCCCTTGAGGTGCCGGGTCCAGGCGAAGGTGTCGAGATAGGCCGGGTTGGGCGAGGTGCGCAGCCGGCTCGCGACGGTGAACGCTCGATCGACCGCCGCGGGGTCGTCGGCCCGATGCTCGGCCAGCAGGCTCGCCAGGTTGTTGGCGACGAAGAGCGAGTCGGGCGCCTCGGCGAGCAGCCCCTCATAGGTCTCGATCGCCGCCGCATAGTCGCCCTGCAGCTCGTCATACTGGGCGAGACGCGCCCGCAGCAGCACGTTCTCCGGCGAGACCGCGAGCCCCTCGCGGATCACCGCCTCGGCGCCGGCCAGATCGTCCCGCCCCGCCTTCAGCTCCGAGAGGGCGGCGTGTGCGGTCGCATTGTCGGGATCGAGCTCCAGGATCTGGCGATACTGGGCTTCCGCCGCCTCGAGATCTCCCATCCGGGCATGGAGCCTGCCGCGCAGCCCGATCGCCTGCAGGTTCTCGGGCGCCTCTGCGATCACCCCGTCGAGCAGCAGCGCCGCTTCCTCGGTGTCGCCCGCACGCACGAGGCCCGCGACCACCACGGTGAGCGAGCGCGCGCCCTGCTCGCCGGCCAGCCGGTCGCCGATCACCTCCTTGCCCTCGTCGAAGCGCTGCTCGCCGATCAGGATCGTGACCAGCAGCTCGCGCGCCCGGTCCGGCGCCAGAGGCTGGAGCCGACGCACCACCTGGGTGGCGCCCGACCAGTCCTCGAGCGCGATCCGGGCATTGGCCAGAAGGTCGAGGACCAGCACCGAGGCGGGGTGGCGGTCGACCGCCTCGGTGAGAACCTGCTCGGCGGCCCGCGGTCGCGACACCCGCGAGAGGAACGCCACATAGCGCTGGACCGTCGCCGGGGCGTAGTCCGAGAAGCGCACGGCGCTCGCATAGCGGTCGCTCGCCAGGTCGATATTCCCGATGCGCTCCTGCGCCTGCGCCTCGAGCAGCTTGAGCGGCACGTCCTCGGGCGCCTCCTCGAGACCCGCGCGCACCATTCGGATCGCCTCGTCGAGCGCGCCGGTCTCGATCAGCCGCGCCACCCGCATCCGGATCGCCGGGACGTTCTTGGGATCGGCCTCGAGGACGCGGGCCACCTCGGCATCCGCAGCCGCGGTGTCGCCGTCTGCCGCGTGGATGCGGGCCAGCGCCATGCGGGCCCGGTTGGCCGAGGTGGCGTCGACCCCCTCTGCCAGGGTCGTCAGGAGCGCCATCGCGCGATCGGTCTCGCCCGTGTCGAGATCGTATTGCGCCAGCATCAGCTGGAGCTCGGCCGTGTTGCCGCCCTTCTCGATCTCGGCGACCAGTGTCTCCCGGCCGGCTACGTCGCCCCGCTGCTGGCGGACATAGCGCACGAGGTCGAAGACCGCGGCCACCGCGCCGGGATCGGCATCCACCAGCGCGCGGAGTTGCTCCTCCACCTCCTTGGGCGTGCTGTTCTCCGTCGCCCACAGCACGAGAGCCTGGCGAATCGTCAGATCGTCCGGGAAGACGCCGATCATGTCGCGGAGCTGCTGGCCGATGCCCTGGACATCGCCGCGCTGCTGCAGGAGCCCGAGTCGCAGCCGGTGGATCGAGCGATCGTCCGGCCGGCGCTCGAGGGCGGCATCGGCAAGCGCGATCGCCTCCTCGAGTCGCCCGTCGGCGGCCGCGACGCCGATCCGGGTCGCCAGCGCGACCCGGTTGGTCGGATCGATTGCGAGTGCCTCGGCGGCCAGCGTCTCGGCCTCGTCCCGCTCTCCGGCGCGCAGCGCGATCGCGCCTGCAATGGCAATCGCCTCGGGGTTCTCGGGCTCGATGGCGAGCGCGGCCCGGGCTGCCCGGTCGGCGCCCTCCGGATCGCCGCCGACCAGCAGGAAGCTCGCGACCTTGACCTGGGCCTCGGCGTTCTTCGGGTCGAGTTCGGTGACCTTGGTGTAGTGGCCGAAGGCGCGGTTGCCCTCACCCTGTCGCTCATAGATCCGCGCCATTTCGAGATGCGCGGGCAGCGTGTCGCTCTCGATCTGCAGAGCGGAGCGGAACTCGAGCAGGGCCTTGCCGAGCTCGCCGTCCTCGACCAGCTCACGCCCCTTCTCGATATGCCGGGCGATGCGCTCCTCGGCACTGTCGCAGCCCGCAAGAAAGAGCGCCGCGGTGAGCGCGAGGCCGAGACGCCAGCCCCGTGCACCCGCCTGCGCCTGCCGACGGGGTGCGCCCGTCGTGAGAAATCCGGTCCCGATCAAATCATCGATCCTTGTTTTTTCTCGCCCGGCAGTGGTGCCGGCCTGTCACCCAGAGCGGAAATGACAGCGGTGCCGCGCGCCCGCGCGGTGTCTGCCCTTCGCCAAACTCCCCCATGCCTCGGTTATCGGGAAATTCCGCGGTCGAAAAGTGGCGCGACCGAGGCCCCGCAAATCCGGCCGCTGCCGCGCCTCGCGTTGCTGCGATGCAGCAGCGCGGACCGCCTGTCGCCGCATCTGCGGTTTTCTGGTCGACAGCCGACCCTCCGCCCGTTAACCATTAGAGCCACAGGGGTAATTTTCGCGTCCGCTGTAACCAACAATGCGTTTGTCCGGTTTTGGAGGGTTGAGCATGTGCGCTCGGGTTCCCGTTTTTGTTGCGATCGCTCTCATCACGTCGGCCTACCCGGCGGAGCCTGTCGCGGCCGCAGATGGTCATCAAATCGCAATGTGGTCAGGATCGGAAAACCCGAGGCGACTCGTCGACCTGACCGAGACCGCGCCTGCCGGAGCCGAGATCGGCCCGTTGCCGGCCCCGATCATGCTGCTCGCCGGCGGGTGCATCGGTCTCCTCTTCCTCGGCTGGCGCGCACGACAAACCCGCTCCTGATGCGCTGCGCGCCCATCGGCCGCCTGACCCTCGACGGCTCTTAGTAATAGTAGCGGCCCGGCGAGGCGTCTTCCGCCTTGTTGAGGATCACGCCGATCAGCGGCGCCTGCTGTGCCAGGAGCCGCTCACAGGCCTCGATATCCGACCCCTGCGTGATCCCGCCGCCGGCCACCAGCAGGACCCCGTCGATCTCGGGCAGGAAGCCGACGACGTCATCGGTGACCAGCATCGGCGGCATGTCATAGAGCACCACATCGGGCTGCAGCGCTGCGCGCATATGGGCGAGCGTCGCGCCGGTCTTGGGGTCCTGGATCAGCTCCGAGGAATTGATCTCCTTCGCCGAGTTCAGGCCGAGCGCGAGATTGTCCTGTCCGCGCAGGATATGCTCGGTCATCGGCGCCTCTCCCGTGAAGAAGTCTCGAAGCCGGCCCGGACGCCTGACCCCGAACATCCGTGCGAGGCGCGGGCGCCGGAGGTCGAGATCGACGAGGACGATTCGGCAGGAGCTGCGCCGCGCGAGGCTGAGCGCGAGATTGGCCGAGACGAAGCTCTTGCCACAGCCCTTGGTCGGCGAGGTGATCCCCACGCGTGTCCATCCGCGCGAGCGCAGCAGGTGCAGCAGCCGCGTCCGAAGGAGATCGAAGGGCACATGCGCCGGGTCATTCTTCTCATGGGTGAAGACGCGGTGGCGGATCAAGTGTTTCGGATCGAGCCGGATCCGGGTCAGGCTGTCCCAGGCGCTATCGGGATTGCCGAGCGTCGGGGTCGAGACGTGCAACATGAGCGGTTCGGCGGCCGATAGGTCGGCGCCCGAGCGGGCAGCGCCGTCCGGGGCCTCGTCCCAGCCGTCCTTGGGCGAGGCAGGGCCGATCTTCCTGCCCCGCAATGCGCGGAATATCGCATTTTTTAACACGTCACAGCTCCCAACACGCACCCTTTGGCGCACCGTTCGGCATGCCGTCTCGGATCCTTCGTACAAAATGGTGCGGCGCCCACCGATCTGCCACGGTCTTCTCCCATCACGCATTCCCGCGGTCAGGGCAACGCCGATTCCCAATCTAGGAATCATTGTGGCCGATGATGGGCGGCCCTGCGTCATAGTGCGGCCGAATTGACCCATTAACGTCACATTAACGAAGATTCGGTTGCGGCTCCGGACTCGGCATGGAAGCGCCCGTGTTTCGACCATACATCGCTGGTATGCTGGAGGTGGGTGATTCTGAGTTCCAGTTCGGGTAGAGTGCGGGAGTGTGATTATGGGTGCGGTCGATGCGTTTGTTTTGCCGGCTTGGACCGGTGCGGTGTCGGTGAATTGCGCGGACCGGGCGAGCCTCCTCGGCGAAGTGCGCGGTCGCCTGCGGCGCGGCCAGGGGTTTTCGATCGCGACGATCAACCTCGACCACCTGGTGAAGCTTCGGAAGGCCGAGCGGTTCCGCAGCGCCTATGAGCAGCAGGACCTGGTGGTTGCCGACGGCCATCCCGTGGTTTGGCTCTCGCGGCTGGCCGACAGCCCGGTATCGCTGGTGACCGGCTCGGATCTCATCGCGCCGCTGATGGATGTTGCTGCCGAAGAGGGCGCCCCTGTGGCGCTTGTTGGCGCGACGGACGCAACGCTCGACGCGGCTGCGGAGCGGCTTTCGGCAGAACGGCCGGGCCTTCGGATCGTCAGCCGGATCTCGCCGCGCTACGGTTTCGATCCCGACGGCGAAGAGGCCGATGCGGTGATCGCAGAGATCAAGGCATCCGGGGCGCGGCTGGTGCTGATCGCGCTCGGCGCGCCGAAGCAGGAGATCTTCGCCGCGCGTGCGCGCGCTGCGGCCCCGGAAGTCGGGTTCGCCTCGATCGGTGCGGGTCTCGACTTTGTGGCAGGACGCCAGCGGCGGGCGCCGGTCTGGATGCAGCGGCTCGCGCTCGAATGGCTGTGGCGCGTGGTCACCGAGCCGCGGCGCCTCGCGCGGCGCTACCTCGACTGCTTCCTGATCCTGCCGACGCTCGCAGTCTCGGTTCTGGCCCGGCGGCTGACCGTCGCCAGCAACTGAGCGGGCGCCCAGGCGCGGCGCGACCTAGCCGCCGAGTGCGGCGTCCGTCCCCGGGATCTTGTCCAGGCCGAGACGCTCCTCGACAACCCGGATGATCGTGTTGATCCCGGTGCGATCGGCGATGGTCTCGGCGACAGTGTCGAGTGGCATGACGTTCTGGTCGACGTAATCCATCCCGAAGGTGACCGCCGCGCAGAGCCCAACGACCCCGCCTACGATCAGCGCCCGCCTCCGGCGCCGCTCGAAGGGCGTGCGCACATGCGGGATCGAGATCACCGGGCGGAGATTGAGCTGGCGCTCCATCTGCGCCGTGCTGCGGATCACCGGGTTGAGGATCTCGAGCAGCAATGCGAGGCCGCCCGCGATCGCCATGCTGACACCGCTGCCCAGCACCAGGATCTTCTTGCGGTTCGGCTCGACCGGCCCCTGCGGGACGATGGCGTTCTCGACGACCTCGAAGCGCTCTGACTGCTGGTTGACCTCGAGCTTCTCGCCGGTCTCCGCTTCGGCGCGCTTCCGCGTGATCACGCTGTACTGATCCTGCAGTTGCTGGTGGCGCCGCTCATAAGCGTTGAGCGCCATCTCCACCTGCGGCGTCTCGAGAAGGGACGCCTCGAGCGCGGCCCTCTGCCTGTCGAACTGTGCCTGCTGGTCCTGCAGCAGCTGGATCCGGCTCGTCCACCGCGCGATCTGCTGTTCGGCGGCCTCGCGCTGATCTTCCGGAGAGCTGCCGAGCTGGTGGACCGATTCTCCGGGCACCAGCGGGATGAGCGATTCGATCTCGCCCTCCAGCCGCTTGATTTCGGGGTGGTTGGGAGCGAGCACCGAGCGCCTGACCGCGAGCTCGCGCCGCAACTTGCGCAGCTGATCCTCCTCGGGGCTCTGCGGTCGCGTCTCGTTGGCTGCGATCGCCGGGCGATCGCTGTCGAGGGCGAGCACGAGGGCCGCGCGCTGGTCCTCAAGGCCGAGGATCTCCCGCTCGATCTCGAGATTGTGCTGCTGGATGTTCGCGAGCTCGGCCCGGCGGAACTGGCGGCTCTCCGGCAAGGCGTGCTCGTTGGTCTCCTTGAAGCCGGCAATCTCGACCTCGAGTGCGGTGATGTCATCGCCGATCCGGCGCTCTTCGCGCTCGAAGAAGGCCAGCGTCTCGCGCGCCCTCTCGGCGCGGGCGCGCAGGTTCTGCTCTAGAACGATGTTGACGAACTCGTTGGCGATCGCCGCGGCCTGGACCGGATCGCTCAGCCGGACCGTGATGGTGAAGGCCGAGATGCCCCGCCCGCGCCCGCCCGAGACGCCGATGCTGCGGATCCGGGTTGCGCCCCGGACGGCACCGATCTTGGCGAGCAGCGGCATGTTGGGATTGTCGGCGAAGACGTTGAGCTTCTCGATCACCGCGATCAGGTTGTCGCGGGACATCAGCCGCTGCTCGATGAGCTGGAGGCGCTCCGCGGCGCTCGAGTTCACCGTGCTGCGGGCGAGGTCGTTCGGGATCTGCTGCGCCTCGACGAGGATCTTGGCCGAGGTCTCGTAGATCGCCGGCTTGGAGAGCGCATAGACGAGGGCTGCCGCGACGCCGATCGAGCCGATCACGACCATGATCAGAAACCGCCGCTTGAACATGCTCCAGAGATCGGCAGGGGCGAGCGAGATCATTAGGTCAACTCCTGGCCTGGTCGGCAATGGCCGGCACCGGGGCGCCGTAGAACCGTGGAAGCTCGGGATAGAGGCCCGACATCACCTCCATGAGACGCATATCGGCGGCCGCCTCGTCGCTCTCGACGATCGGGGTGATCAGGCGCACCATGCCGCCATCGGTGCGCCCTGCGGTCACGCGGTCCCAAAGCAGATGCATCTTCACGGCGATCTCGGTGGTCAGCCGGCGTCCGCGCTGTTCGAACCAGAAATAGACGAGCTGGCGCGACACGCCCTTCTGGATCACCGCGCGGTTCAGCGTGATGCTCGATGCGCCGGGGCCCGGGCTCACCTCGACGGCTTCGATCGCCGAGATCTCCCAGCCGCTCGCCGGAATGCAGACATCGGGCGAGTGCACGCCGCCATCGGTGTCGTCGCGATACCAGGAGAGGAAGACGTCGACCGGCGGGCGGCCGCGCGCGACATAGGCTGCCGAGAGATAGTCGTCGGCGCCGAGCGACCGGGCGACCGGCTGATCGAGTACCTCCTGCCCGAGCGAGGACCACTCCCCGAGCTGGCGGGGGAACAGCGCGAACGGATCGCGCTCGAGCCCAGCGCTGGTCGCGGCACCGACCCCGGCCGGCACGAGCGACAGCGCAAATCCCACGCAGGCCGAGGCGAGCACCGGGCCGATGATCGCGGGGCTCGGCGGGATCCAGCGCATGCGAGAGAACTCGCCGGCAAACCCGGTCGTGTCGATGTCGAGCACGTCGACGAGCGGCCGCCGCTCGCCCGAGAGGCGCTTCATCGCCCAGGCAAGCCCGCACATCACCGCGATGCAAAGACCGAACACCACCCAGCCCTCGAACACATGCATGAAGCCCTCAGCATGCTCGATGCCGTAGAAGTCCACCATGACACCGATCACACCGACGCGGATCGCGTTCATGATCACGGCGATCGGGATGGCGGCGAGGAGCAGCACCGCCTTCAGCCAGAACGAGCCCTGGTAGAGCACGGCGAAGATGTAGGTAAAGCTCATCATCGGGAAGAGATAGCGCAGGCCCGAGCAGGCCTCGGCCACGTGCAGCTTGTAGATGTCGAGATCGATGATGTTGCCGTCGAGATAGACCGGGATGCCGACCGCGCGGATGATCGACACGCCGATCTCCGAAGAGACGAGCTGCAGCGCGATCGAGGTCTGGTGGTAGAACACGTCCGGCAGCGGCAGCATGAAGGCGAGGTGCAGCACCGGCGGCCAGAAGCGCCGCCCATGGCACCATCCGAGGCAGGCGAGCACGAGGCCGCCGATCCAGAGGATCAGCGCATAGGCCGCGATGTCGTCGATGCCGATCACCGTTCCCATCGCGCCGATCACCAGCGCGACGCCCATCAGCGCAGCACCCGGCCAGCGGATCATCGGGTCGGCCGGGTTCGGCGGCATCCGCTTGAGCTGTCGCACGAAGAGAAAGCCCGAGATCACCGGGATGAGCGGCCCGTGGCTGAACTCGGGTTGCTGCCAGGCGGCGAGCAGCCCCTCGATCCCGAACCGGAAGGCGAAAAGCCCCGCCAGGGCCGCCGCGAGCAGGATCGCGCCCCCGGGCCAATATGACGCCAGGCTCACGCCGACGCCTCGGCTACCGCTGTCCTCTCCGACCGACATTCCCAACCACCCATACGCATGCCGGCGCCCGATCCCAATATTGGACGTCGCGCCGCGAAACCCCTCGCTTCCCCAAAACAGTTCCATACCGATTGCAGGCAGTTTTGGCCACCCGAGGCTGGCCTAATGGCAAAATTGTGAGGGGAACCGTGCCGCATCGGTCGCATCTGCCGCCGCATGCATCACTTGGCGCGCCCCGGTCGGCCCCATAGACTCTGCGGCGGACGACCGGCCGCTCGGCATGCGCTGCCGGCCGCGGTTCGACCGAAAGGAGCCACGGATGGCCTGGTCCTTCACGCTCTTCACGCTGGCCGGCACGGTGGTGCGGATCCATCTCGCCTTCTTCCTTCTGCTCGCCTGGGTGGCGGCGATGGGGGCGGGCCGGGGCGGCGTGGCGGCGGCGCTCGACGGCGTGGTGTTCGTGCTGCTCGTCTTCGCCTGCGTGGTGGCGCATGAGTTCGGCCATGCCCTCGCGGCGCGGCGCTATGGCATCCGGACGCCCGACATCACCGTGCTGCCGATCGGCGGGCTCGCGCGGCTCGACCGGATGCCCGAGCGCCCGGCGCAGGAGCTCTGGGTCGCGGTCGCCGGTCCGCTGGTGAATGTGGCGATCGCCGCGGTTCTGTTCCTCTTCATCGGGGCGCGGTTCGACCTGACCGAGGTCAGCCAGATTCAGGAGGCGCAGATGTCGCTGCCGGCGCGGCTCGCGGCGGTCAATGTGATGCTGGTGCTGTTCAATATGCTGCCGGCCTTCCCGCTCGACGGCGGACGGGTGTTCCGCGCGCTCCTCGCCTTCCGTCTGCCGCGGGCGCGGGCGACGCGGATCGCGGCCTGGACGGGGCAGGGCTTCGCGGTGGTCTTCGCGGTGCTCGGGCTCCTCTACAACCCGCTGCTGCTGCTGATCGCCGTCTTCATGTTCTTCGCCGCCGATGCCGAGAGCGGATACGAGACCGAGCGTGCGCAGGCCGAGGGCCATGTGGCGCGCGACGCGATGATCGCGCGGTTCGAGCGCCTCTCGCCCGACGACACCGCGGGGCGCGCCGCCGATCTGTTGCTCGTGACGACGCAGCAGGAGTTCCCGGTGATCCGGGCCGACGGGGCGCTGATGGGCTGGGTCACGCGGGCCAATCTGGTCGAGACGATGCGCGACCGGGGGCCAGCAACGCCGGTGCGGGAGTTCCTGGCGGCCGACACGACGGTGCTGCCGGCGCGTGCGCCGCTCGAGGCCGTTCTGGAGCGGCTGCGGCAGTCGCCGGCCCAGGCGGTCGCCGTGGCCGGGCCCGACGGCCGGATCGCCGGCTTCGTGAATCGCGAGAATGCGGGTGAGCTGTTTATGCTCGAGGCCGCCCGGGCGCAGCGGCGTGGGGCCCGGCCGGGTCCTACTTAAGCGCGCGGCGGAGGCGGTTGCTGAGCGAGTCGACCACCGTTACGGCGACGAGGATGACGATCAGGATTGCGCCGACCTGCGGATAGTCGAGGAGCCGCAGCGCGCCGACGAGTTCCGTCCCGATCCCGCCGGCCCCCACCATCCCCATCACGGTCGAGGCGCGGAAATTGTACTCCCAGCGATACATCGCGACATCGGAGAACTGCGGATAGACCTGTGGCAGCACCGCATGCGTGATCACCTGCATGTCGGAGGCACCGGTCGCCTGCGCGGCCTCGATGGGGGCCGGATGCGCGTGCTCGATCGCCTCGGCGAAGAACTTGCCCACCATCCCCACGGAATGGAGCCCGAGCGCGAGCACGCCGGGCAGCATCCCGAAGCCGACCGCCGCGACGAAGACGATCCCCATGATCAGTTCGGGGATCGCGCGCAGCGTGTTCAGCACCAGCCGCGCGATCTGATAGGCGATCCCGCCCGGCGTCGTGTTGGTCGCGGCGAGGAAGGCGAGCGGCAGCGAGAGCAGGATCGCCAGCGCCGTGCCGGCGACCGACATCGCCACCGTCTCGATCAGCGGCTCGATCCACTGCTCCCACCGCGAGAAATCCGGCGGCACCATCTCGCCGAGGATCACGCCGATCGCCGGCAGGCCCTCGCCGAGGCGCCGGCCGTTGAGGAGCTCGGTCACCCAGAGGCAGACGACCACCGCGATCCCGACGCCGGCGATCTGCGCCACCCGCTTCCAGCGGCGGCTGCGGTCGCCGGTCAGCACCTCGGCCACGGCGTCCTCGGGCTGGCGGATGTCGTCGATGGTGGTCATGGGCTCGGCTCCTCGGACCATGGGAGCGCCAGCAGCCGGCGCCCCCGGTTGTCGCGCGCGGCGATCAGCTCGAGACGTTCTGGCGGATCGCGCGGATGATGTCGTAGTCCTTGTCCGACATGTCCTCGAAGCCGTCGGCCTTGAACGGACCGAGGACCGCGTCGCCCTCCTCGGTGCCCGGCTCGAGGGCGTAGAACGCCTCGCGGATCGCCTGCTGCAGCTCAGGGGTCAGGTCGGTGCGCATCACCCACGGATACTGCGGGATCGGGTCGGAGTAGCCGATCACGACGACCTCGCCCTCCTTGACCATGCCGCGCTCGAGCAGGCTCTCGAAGATCGGGCGCGAGAGGCCGCCGGCCTGCGCGTTGCCGCGCGCGACGTTCACCGCCACCGCGTCATGGGCGCCGAGATAGTTGGAGGTGTAGTCCTCCTCGGGCATCACGCCGGCCTGCATCAGGGTGTATTTCGGCGCGAAGTGGCTTGAGGTCGAAGCCTGGTCGCCGAACGCCATGTCGATGCCGGAGCCCTTGATGTCCTCGAACTTGGTGATGCCGCTCTCGGGGTTGGCGATCAGCACCGCCTGATAGGTGGTCGAGCCGCCGCGCACCCGCGCCGCGAAGGGCTCGATGTCGATCTCGCCGCCTTCCATGCGGTCCTTGGCGATCGTGTAGGAGGCCGGGCCGAAATAGGCGAGGTCGATCCGGCCGAAGCGCACCGCCTCGATCATCGAGGAGTAATCGGTGGTGACGATCAGCTCGATGTCCTTGCCCAGCGACTTCTCAAGATAGGCCTCGAGCGGCTCGTTGTCCTGGATCACGGTCGCCGCGTTCTCGTCGGGCAACAGCGCGACCTTGAGCGTGTCGGGGTTGTGGTCCTGCGCCGCGGCGAGCGGTGCGGTGGCGAGCGCGGCTGCGCCCAGGAGGCTCGTCAGAAGGGTCCGGCGGATCATCGTGAGGGTCTCCCCGTTGCTTGCGGTTGTGGTCGTCTTGGTTCGGCCGGTCAGGCGCCGTAGATCGCCGCCAGCGCCGTGTCGTCGAGCGCGCCGGGGCCGTCGTCGAAGACGACCCGGCCGGCCGAGAGCCCGATGATCCGGTCGGCGAACTCGCGCGCGTATTCGAGCTGGTGGAGGCTGATCACCACCGGGATGCGGTCCTGCTTGCAGATCTCGGCGAGCAGCGTCAGCACGCGTCGCGAGGCGGCCGGATCGAGCGAGGCGACCGGCTCGTCGGCCAGGATCATCGCCGGCTCCTGTGCGAGCGCCCGGGCGATGCCGACGCGCTGCTGCTGGCCGCCCGAGAGCATGTCGCAGCGAGTGAGCGCCTTCTCGAAGAGCCCGACCCGGTCGAGGCAGGCGAGCGCTAGGCGCCGCTCGTCCTCGGAGAACGGCAGCAGCGTGCGCCAGAACCCGTGGCGCCCGAGCCGGCCGGTCAGGACGTTGTCGAGCGCGGTCAGCCGGCCGATCAGCTGGTGCTGCTGGAAGATCATCGCGGTGTCGCGCCGATGCAGCCGCGTCGCGCCCTTTGCGGCGATGTCGCCGGTCAGCCGCGAGACCACCCGGCCGGCGGTGGGGCGCACGAGGCCGTTCAGCGTTCGGAGCAGCGAGGACTTGCCCGCACCCGAGGGGCCGAGCAGCACCGTCACCATGTCGTCGGCGAAGGCCGTCGTGATCGGGTGCAGCGCCACGGTTCCGTTGGGGTAGACGACCTGCACGCCCTCGAGGCTGAGGATCGGACCCTCCGCGCCGTCGCCCCGCTTCCTGTCGAAGGCCATGGCTTTCTCCCTGCCGCTGAGCGCCGGATAGGTCATTCTGCTTCGTCATTCAAATGACGTTTCGATTACATATTGAAATGGCCTGCGACCCATGCGATGGCGGCGGAAAAGGCAAGGGGGAGCTTGGGATGAGCGCGCGCATCGTGGTGGCGCAGCCGATCGAGGCCGAGATCGTCGCGGATCTTGCGCGCCTCGGGCCGGTGCATATGCATCAGGGGCCGGAGCCGATGACGCCGGATGCGCTGGCGGCGCACTGCGTCGGTGCCGAGGCGCTGATGGCCTTCATGACCGAGCGGGTGGATGCGGCGCTCCTCGAGCGCTGCCCCCGGCTCAAGGTGGTCGCCGGCGCCTTCAAGGGGTTTGACAATGTCGATCTCGAGGCCTGCGCCCAGCGCGGCGTCACGGTGACGATTTGCCAGGACCTGCTGACCGAGCCGACGGCCGAACTCGCGATCGGCCTCGCCATCGCGGTCCTGCGCAACGTCCTGGCGGGGGACGCGCGCGTGCGCTCGGGCGGCTTCGCGGGCTGGCGGCCGGTGCTCTATGGCGGCTCGCTAAATGGCGCGACGGTGGGCGTCCTCGGCGCTGGCGCCGTGGGGCGGGCGATCCTGCGGCTGCTGCGGGGGTTCGACTGCCGCGTCCTCTGCCATGACCCCAAGCTCTCGGGGCAACCGGCAGGCCTCGACCGGGTCGAGGTGACCGCGCTCGACGCACTGCGGGCCGAGGCCGACATCCTCTTCCTCGCGGTGCCGCTGACGCCCGCGACCGAGGGCATGGTGGGCGGCGCGTTCCTCGCTGAGATGAAGCGCGGCGCCACACTGATCAACCCTGCGCGCGGCTCGGTGGTCGACGAGGAGGCCGTCGCCGATGCGCTCGAGGCCGGGCGCCTCGCGGGCTATGCGGCCGATGTCTTCGCCTGCGAGGACTGGGCCCGCCCCGACCGCCCGCGCGCCGTGCCGGAGCGGCTGCTCCGCTCGCCCCGCACGGTGCTGACCCCGCATCTCGGATCGGCTGTCGTCGAGGTCCGCCGCGCCATCGCGCGCCAGTCCGCCGACAGCATCCTGGCCGTGCTCGCCGGCCGCGCGCCCGAGCACGCGATCGCCGGCCCCTACGCGGAGGCCCGTTGATGCTCAACCTCGCCTTCGTGCGCAGCTTCGTCGCGCTGGCCGAGACCGGCAGCTTCCGCGGCGCGGCGGAGCGGCTCGACCTCGCCCAGCCGACGATCTCCCAGCATCTGCGCAAGCTCGAGGCGGCGATGGGCGCGCCGCTGATCGAGCGCAGCCACGCCCGGAGCCGACCGACGCGGCAGGGGCTGCTCGCGCTCCCGGTGGCGCGGAGCCTCCTCGAGACCGCCGAGCGGATGCGGGCCGTCCTCTCCGAGACCGCCGTGCTGATCGGCGCGAGCGGTAACATCGCGGGCTACTACCTGCCGCGGGCGCTCGCGCGCTTCGCCGAGGCCGAGGGCGGCCTGCCGGACTGGCGGATTGTCCAGGCGCCCAACCCGGATCTGGCGGAGCGGCTCGAGGCGGGGGAGATCGACCTCGCCGTCACCGAATGGCCGGTGACCGCTCCGGGCATCGTCGCCACCCCCTGGTGCACCGAGGAGCTGCTGGTGATCGTCTCACCAGAGCACCCGCTCGCCGGGCGCGACGAGATCGGTGAGGCGGAGTTCCTCGCGCTTCCGCTGATCGGCGGCGAGCGCGGCAGCGGAACCGCAACGCTCTTGCGCGCGGCGTTCGGGACGGCGGCGGACCGGCTCCGCGCGGCGCCCAGCGTCGGCTCGACCGAGGCGGTGAAATCCGCGGTGATGGCGGGGCTCGGTGCCTCGCTGGTGCTCTCGGGCGCCGTGGTGGACGAGCTGGAGGCCGGTCGGCTCAGGGGATTGCGGATCGCCGGGCGGTGTCTCGCCAAGACCTTCTATCTCTGCCATGCCGACGGTCTGCCGGAGACCGCCTGGGCCGTGCGCCTCAGCCGGTTCCTGTCGGAGGCCGAGCCTCAGCCCGGAGGTGGCGGCAGCCAGCCGCCGGTGCGCACCGTCCCCTCGAAATAGGGCCGCGCCGCCTCGAGCACCGCGCGGGCGACCTGCCGGCCCATCTGGCGCGCCGCGAGATCACCGTCGAGGAAGTGGATCCCGCCATATCGCCGGCTGATCCCGGCCTCGTCGGCCGCGGCCGAGAAGGTGTCCCAGCGGAGCTCGACGGGGCTGGCCGGCACGAGCCCCGGCTCGAAGCGGGAACTCCCCGGCGCAAACACCACCGCCGCGCCGAACCGGTCGCTGCCCGTGGCCGTGCGCAGCACCTCGGCACCCGCCGCGCTGAAGCTCGAATGCCCCGAGGGGTACTCGGGGAACGGCGGCGAGGGGTCGAGATCGGGCGTCTGGTAGCTGAGGAACCGCGTCGCCAGGATCTCGCGCGTGCCGAGGCCGGGCCCCGCCCAGGCGCGGATCACCTGACCCGGCTCGCCGGTCAGCGCGTCGGTTCCGGGACGCCCGATCAGCCCGAGCCGGCCGAGCTCGCGCACCACCCGCACCGGGCGCGCATAGTCGTAGTGGCGCTTGGCCTCCCAGGTGGCGATCCCTGCATCATGCAGCGCGGTGGCCATCAGGAAGAAGAGCTTGGCGTCGTCGTCGATGCTGTGATTGTCGCGCGCCGAGACGTACTGCGCGAAGCTCATCCAGGTGCCGGGCGGGAAGGCGGTGTCGGTCGCGTCCTCCCAGAACTCGGCGATCAGCTTCTGCCGGTCGGTGAGCTCGGCGCTCCAGCGCACCACGTCCTCGGCCTGCGAGACGAAGCCCGGGTTGATCACCGGGCCGATGAGATCCGGCGTCACCGCGAGCCGGGTGCCGTTGGCGAGCGTCACGCTCCGCGTTGCCGGATCGAGCCGCCCCTCGACACCCGCCGCAAAGAGCGGCTCGGGTGGGGCCGGGCGGAAGCGGTCGCCGCGGCCGAGCGCGAAGCTCACCACACCGCCCCAATGCGGCATGTAGTATTCCTGGTCCGGGTCCGTCGTCTCCGGGTCGATCGGCGTGTTCTCTGGCGTCCAGCGCGTGAGGTCGCGGATCTCCAGCGGGCTCGCATTCACCGGGACATAGCCCGTGGTGTCCTCGAACTCGTCGTCCCAGTTGGAGCGATCGTTGCGCGGGCGGCCCGAGGCGATTGCCGCGACCACCCGGCCGAGCCCTGCGGGCGTGTGCTCGAGGGTCTGCGGGTCGGGGTCATAGCCGAGGGTCTCGAGCACCTCGACAAACCGCGGCTTGTCCTCCGGGAACATCCCCGACAACACGGCAAAGGCCGCCTGGCTCATCGCCTCGCGCTTGTAGGCATCGGTGTTGGCCTCGGGCGGGCGCTGCAGGGCATTGCCCATGACAATGCCCACGGCGACCGGATCGATCGACGCCCAGGTGTCGTAGAGCACGAGGTGCAGCGTCGCGAGCGCCCGGGCCGAGATCACGGGGCCCGGCCCCGCGCGGGCGATGGCGTCCTGGGCCACCCGGTCCCAGAGCGCGGAGACCGTGGGGCTCGGGTCGTCGACGGTCACGCGCTGGGAACGCGGATCGACCGAGATGGCGACGGCGCGCCCACCCGAAGGTGCCTCGGGCAGCGCTTCGGTCGGCAGCGTCTCTGTCGCGCAACTGGAGAGCGCGGCGACGGCCAGGGCCGCAGCCACAGCGGTGATCGCCCGATGTCGCATCTGTGCCTCCGCCGCTGCTGACCCTGCGCGCCCGGCAGCTCTAGCATGGCGCCTGGCCGATCGGGCAGTGCCGTCGGCGCGGCCCCAGCGTCGCAGCGCCCGGGGGCCTGCCGACGCCCTCAGCCGGCGCGGCGGTCGGTGAGGATCATTTCCGCCGCCTTCTCCCCGATCATGATCGTCGGTGCGTTGGTGTTGCCGCTGACGATCCGCGGCATGATCGAGGCATCCGCGACCCGGAGCCCTGCGATCCCGCGCACCCGGAGCCGCGGGTCGACCACCGCCATCGGGTCGGTGCCCATCTTGGCTGTACCTACCGGATGATAGATGGTCTGGCTGATCCGCCGGGCGGCATCCAGGAGCGCCTCGTCGCTCTCGATCTCGGGCCCCGGCAGCACCTCACGCTCGACATAGCGGCCGAAGGCGCGGGTGCCTGCCAGCCGGCGGGCCGTCTTGATCGCGTCGATGGCGACCACCTGATCGGTAACAGTCGAGAGATAGGCTGGGTGTATCTGTGGATAGATAGTCGCGTCGGGCGAGACGGCTGTGATGCGCCCGCGGCTCTCGGGCCGAAGCTGACAGACCGACGCCGTGATCCCGGGAAAGGGGTGCATCTCGAGGCCCGGTTTCTCGGCCGAGAGCGGCTGGAAGTGGAACTGGATGTCCGGCTGCTCGAGATCCGGGCGCGAGCGGCAGAAGATGCAGACCTGGCTCGCCCCCATCGACATCGGCCCGCGCCGGCGGAAGACATAGTCGGCCCCGATCAGCATGCGCCGCCAGAAGGAGTTGATCTCCTGGTTGAGGGTCGGGACGGTGACCTCGTAGACGAGCCGGATCTGGAGATGGTCCTGCAGGTTCTCGCCGACGCCCGGCAAATCGGCCTGCACCGCCACGCCGAGCGACTGGAGGAGCGCGCCCGGCCCGATCCCAGAGACCTGCAGGAGCTGGGGCGAGCCGATGGCCCCCGCCGAAAGGATGAGCTCGCCACCGGGGCGAAGGCGCGCATCGCGCTGCACGCCTGCCTGTCGATAGGTCAGCCCGATCGCGCGGTCCTCGGCAAAGAGGATCCGCTCCGCCTGGGCCTTGGTGGCGATCTCGAGATTGCTCCTCTGACGCACCGGGCGGAGGAACGCCTTGGCCGACGAGCAGCGCAGCCCGTTCCGGGCGGTCAGCTGGAAGTACCCCGCGCCCTCCTGGGTCGCGCCGTTGAAATCGTCGGTGCGCGGGATGCCGAGCTCCTCCGCTGCCGCGATAAAGGCCTCGCAGATGTCGCGCCTGGCCCGCATGCCCGAGACCGAGAGCTCGCCACCCGTGCCGTGCCAGTCGCTCTCGCCGAGGTCGTTGTCCTCGGAGCGGCGGAAATAGGGGAGCACGTCGTCCCACCCCCAGCCCTCGCAGCCGAGCTGGCGCCAGCCGTCGTAATCCGCGTGCTGACCGCGGATATAGAGAAGCCCGTTGATCGAGGAGGAGCCGCCGAGCGTCTTGCCGCGCGGCCAGTCGAGCGCGCGCCCGCCGAGACCCGGGTCGGGTTCGGTGCGATAGCACCAGTCGGTCTCGGGGTTGTGCAGCGTCTTGAAATAGCCGACGGGGACGTGGATCCAGGGATTGGTGTCGCGCCCGCCCGCCTCGAGCAGCAGCACGCGCAGGCCCGGATCGGCCGAGAGCCGGTTGGCCAGCACGCAGCCCGCCGAGCCTGCGCCGACGATGATGTAGTCGTAGGGTTCCGCCTCGCTCATTCCGCCCCTCCGAGAGCCCCGCTCGCGATCGTGCCGAGCGCCGTCACCGAGATCACCGCGAGCGCCACGCCCCGGTGCCCGCGCCCGCCGGCCCGCGCGAAGGCGACGCTGCCGAGGATCGTCGCGACCAGGCAGATCGGGGCGGCGAGCGCGCCCACCACCAGCACCTGTCGGTCGATCAGCCCGTAGAGCGCGAAGGTGACGATCGAGACGGCGATCATTGTCGACATCACGGCGACGACGTTTGCCCGGGTGGTGGCCGCGGCATCGCCCCGCGCGAGCAGCGCCGCGACCACGGGAGGGCCGCCGACCCCGGTCGCGCCCTGGATCAGGCCGCCCACCGCTCCGGCGCCGAGCGCTCCGTGTCGCCCGCCGAAGATGGCGAGCCGCTCGCGGCCGGCGATCAGTGCGACCATCGCCAGCACGACCACCGAGATCGCCAGGCGCATCAGCTCGGGATCGGCGAGCGCCAGCGCCACGGCGCCGATCGGCGTGGTGGCCAGGAGCGCCAGGATCATCGGCGCGACGGTCGCGCGGTCGGACTTGCCGATCGCATCGCGGGCGAGATGGAGGATCACCGGCACCTCCATGATCGCGTGCATCGCGACCGCCGCCTTGGGCCCGAAGACGATCGCCAGCACCGGGATGATCGCGAGCGCCGAGCCGAAGCCCGTGAAGCCGCGCAGGAACCCGCCCGCCGCCACAGCCAGCGCCGCGAGCAGCAGCCAGCCATCGAGCACCAGCGGCACGCCGAGCACGGTCACGGCGCGATCCGCGTGAAGAAGTCGAGGATGCGGGCGGAGGCGGCCTCGGCGGCCTCCCAGAAGACGAAATGGCCCACGCCCTCGGCGATCTCGACCTCGAGGTCTGGGAAATAGGCCTCCATGCCGTCGACCCAGGCGGCACGCAGCACCGGGTCTTCTGCGCCCCAATAGACGCGCGTCGGATGGGGGATCGGTGCGCGCGGCTGGGGCCCGTCGGCGATCTGGCGGAGCCGGGCCGCGGCATTGGCGCGGTACCAGGCGAAGCCGCCGGCCAGCGCACCCGGAGCCAAGTGGGCGTCGACCCAGTCCTCGATGACATCGTCGAAGGCGGTCGGGTCCGCCGCCCAGTGACGCAGGAAATGGCCGATATAGAGCCGGCAGGTCTCGCGGCTCTGGCCGATCAGCTCTGCCGCCCAGGGCTGTTGGTTGAAGCTCTGATACCAGATCTCGGCGACCTGGCCGTCCTCGATCCAGCGCCGTCCGATCCCGGGATAGGGGCAGTTGCCGAAGAAGAGCCCCCGCACACGCTCGGGCGCCGCGAGCGCCAGGCCCTGCGCGACATGGGCGCCCACATCGTGGGAGACGACGCCGGCGAGCCGAACCCCTAGCGCGTCGAGGATGGCGATTTGGTCGGCGACATGGGTCTCGAGCTCTTCGGCGCTGCCGGCCGCCGCGCTTTGCCCAAAGCCGCGGAGGTCCGGCACGATCAGCCGGTGATGCGGCGCGAGCCGCGGGATCGCGCGCAGCCACCCGGCCCAGAACTCCGGCCAGCCATGGAGGAGCAGCAGCGGCGGCGCGTCCGCAGCGCCCGCCTCCACCAGATGGAGCGCGCCCGTGGCGGTCTCGACCCAGCGCGACCGGGCGCCTGCGGGCAGCTTCACGACGCGGCCCCGAGCGTTGCCTCGGCCCAGGCAGCGATGCTCAGGAGACGGGCGTCCTCATGCGGTCGCGCCGCGAGCTGGAGCCCGAGCGGCAGGCCCGACGGGCCGCGGCCCACCGGGATCGTGATCGAGGGCAGGCCGAGGGCGGTGAAGGCGCGGCTGAGATCCGGATTGCCCGTGCCGTCCTCGAGGAGCGGGGCCTCGCCCATCGCGGCAGGGCTCGCGAGAACCTCGCCCGGACCAAAGAGCGGGCTCGGATTGGCGGTGCAGTGGAGAAACAGCGCCCGGTCGATGGCCCGCAGCGCGCCGGGCGTGGCGCGGCCCGTCTCGATCAGCTCGCGGAGCGTTGGGCTCAGGCGCTCCCAGGCGGTGCGCGCCTCGTGCGCCAGATCGCGCGCGGCCTCGACGGCCATCATCCGGGTATGGGCGGCGGTCAGCCCATCGAAGGGTTCCGGCACCGCCTGAAACACCACATCGGCGCCGGCGGCCTTGAGCGCCTTGAGTGCGCGCGTGGCGGCCTCGATGGCGGCGGGGTCGGCCGCCTGCCATTCCGCGTCCTTCCAAAGGGAGATCATCGGCGGGCGCGTCGCGGCGATATCTGTGGCCGCATCCATGAGCACGCCGGCCAGGAGCGCGGCATCCGCCACACTGCGGGCCAGAATGCCCACCGTGTCGAAGGAGCCGGCGAACGCCTTGACGCCTGCGGTCGAGATCAGCCCGCGGGTCGGCTTGTAGCCTACGATCCCGCAAAAGGCGGCGGGCCGGATCGTGGAGGCGGCGGTCTGCGAGCCGAGCGCAAGCGGCGCCATGTGGTCGGCGACCGCCGCGGCCGAGCCCTGCGACGAGCCGCCCGGTGTGTGCGCGGTGTCATGCGGGTTGCGCGTCGGCCCGGGGCGCCAATAGGCGAACTCTGTGGAGACGGTCTTGCCGAGCACGAGCGCTCCGGCCTCGCGCAGGCGCGCGACCGCCGCGGCGTCGCCCGCGGGTCGGTGCCCGGCATAGATCTCCGAGCCATAGGTCGTCGGCAGATCGGCGGTGTCGAAGACGTCCTTGACCGCGACGGGCAGGCCCCAGAGGGCTCCGCGCTCGGCCTCCGGGATCGCCTCGACGCGCGTGAGCTCGGCCTCGAGGGCTGCCTCGTCCAGGGCGGCCCAGGCGCGGATCTCGGGCTCGCGCTCGGCGATTCGCGCATGGCAGGCCTCGATCAGCGCCCGGGGTGTGAGCCGACCCTCGCCCAGCTCGGCGCGGGCGGCGGTGGCTGAGAGGGCATTCGGCGTGTCAGACAAGGGTGCGTCCTCCGTCGACGGGAATGGTCTGTCCCGTGATATACCGCCCGCCGGGGCCGAGCAGCATCACGAGCGGGCCGATCAGATCCTCGACCCGGCAGAAACGGCCGAGCGGGATGTCGCCGAGCGCGCGGGCGCGGAACTTTGGGTCGCCGAGATGGCCCGCCGCCATCCCCTCCTCGAGCATCGCGGGCGCCAGCGCATTGATCCGGATGCCTGCGGGCGCCCATTCGCGGGCGAGGACCCGGACGAGCTGCGCGAGGCCGGCCTTCGACGAGGCATAGGCCGCATAGCCCGGATTGGCCACCAGCGAGGAGACCGAGGCGATGTGGACCTGTGCGCCGCCATCGGCCATCGCTCGCCGCGCCGCCACGGCGAGCCGGAAGGCGCCCGTCAGGTTGATGTCGACACAGCGGCGGAACTCGGCCGGCGCAAGCTCGTCCGCGGGTGCGATCGGCAGCACGCCGGCGGCATTGACCAGAGCGTCGAGCCCGCCGAGCGCCTCGCCCGCCGCCGCGACAAAGCCCGCGACCGACGCCTCGTCGGTCAGGTCGACCGGAGCCCGGTGCACGCCCTCCGGCGCCGCCTCCAGGGTTGCGACGTCGAGATCGCCGATCGCCAGCCGCGCGCCCCGCTCGGCCAGCGCCCGGGCAAGGCCCGCCCCGATCGCGCCGCCGGCGCCCACGACCGCCACGCGCAGGTCTGAGAGCGCGAACAGCGGGTCGCCCGCCGCCGTCATCGGTGCTGCCGGCAGGGCGGCGATGTGCGACAAAGTTGACAGGACATGGCCTTCATACAGATAGTCTCTGCACTAAACCTGCCTGCGCTGTCCACCAGACCGACGATTTGGAAAGGCCGGGGCGACGGCCGAGCAACAACCGAACGCGGGCACAAAGATCACACCCAGGGAGATGCCGACATGACCACCCTCAAGACGCTGACCCGCACAGCCGGGATCGCTGCGCTGGCCGCTGCGACCGCCCTTGGCGCGACCGGAACCGTCCGTGCCCAGGACGCGATCTCGGTGCTGCTCTGCCCGTTCGGCTGCGGCCCGATCGCCGGCGACACCATCCTGATGAACCAGATGATCAAGGAAGGCCTGCCGGTGATGCTCCTGCCCCAGGAGACGCCGGGCTACATGTACAACATCCGCGAGATGGGTCAGAACGACACCAAGTGGCAGCACTCGATCTTCTCGACCGAGGACACGCTGATCCAGGTCGCCTATGCCGGCGGCAGCCCGGAGATGGAGGAGTTCCTCCCCGAGCCGGTTCAGGTTCCGTGGAAGCTCCTCTATGGCGAGGCCTGGTGGGGCCAGGGCAAGTTCCTCGTCACCTTCGACTGCTCGCTCGAGACGATGGCCGATCTCGAGGGCAAGCGGATCTCGCTCGGCCTGCGCGGCCAGTCGGACTGGGGCGTGTTCAGCCGGCTCTTCCTCGAGCACGGCTACGGCATCACGCCGGAGAACGCCGATATCCGCCACATGACACCGGGCCAGCTCACCCAGCAGCTGATCGACGGCGCGACCGACGCGGCCGTGACCCCGATCGGCACCGAGCCCTCGCTCACCGAGTTCATCATCCCCGGCCCCGTCCGCCAGCTCGAGGCGACCGGCAACAAGATGTGCTATCTCGGCGTCACCCAGGAGATCGTCGACACGCTCAACGAGAAGTTCGGCGCCACCTGGCAGTATGTCGACCTGCCGGCCGGCACCCTGCCGCACCAGGACACGCCGCTCGGCGTCGCGTTCAACAAGGGCTTCAAGGCCGCCCATGAGAGCTTCGACGAGGAGCGCGCCTACAACCTCGTCAAGTCGGTCGCCGAGATCGGCCCCAAGATGAAGGAGCTGCACGCGCTCTGGCGGATCTGGAGCCCCGAGCTGATGACCTGCGGCCTCTCCGACGCCAACACCCATCCGGGCGCGATCCGGGCCTATCAGGAGCTCGGCTGGTGGGATCTCAAGGACAAGTGCGAGCCGATGACCTATCCTGAGGTCAACTGATCTCCCGTCTCTGCCTCCACGGGCCGGCGCAGCGCGCGCCGGCCTTATCCGTATCTTGCCGAGGCACAGGGAGACCGCTTCGATGAGCTGGAAAGCACTCAGGACCGCAACGGATGTCCCGTTCCTCGTCATCGGCGCGGCGCTCACCGTCTATATCGGCGTCGCCGCCTTCGGCTATGTCTCGAACTCCTCGGTTCACTACTCGATCTTCATCCTCGCCATCGTGATGATGACGGGGCTGCTCGCGGTGCGGAATCTCTGCGACGAGAAGCTCGGCCGCGTCGATCCCGAGACCGGTCAGGTCCGCCCGCCGCATGCCTTCTTCTGGCTGCGCTTCGTCTTCGCCGCGATCGCCGGCGTGATGGCGACCGTGGCGATGGGCTATATCCTGATCCACGCTGCCGATCTCGAGGTGAAACAGCCCTTCTTCAACCAGACCGAGATGATCTTCGGCTGGATGATGACGATCTCGATCCTGATGCTGTGCCTGATCCACTGGGGTTGGATCCTGACCAGCGTGATCGTCATCGCGATCGTCTATTTCCATGTCGGCCATCTGATCAAAAATCCGCTGTTCATCACGCCGCAATACAGCCCCGAGTTCATCATGAACTATCTGGGGCTCGGCACGACACAGGGGTTCTATTACCTCGCGCAGGTGGCGGCGGACTCGATCTATTTTCTGATCATCTACGCCGCGATCCTGTTGGGCGTCGGCATGCTCAACATGGTGCTCGAGGTTGGCAAGGTAACCGGCCGGCGCATCCCCGGCGGCGCGGCCGGCCCTGCGGTGATCGGCTCCGGCATCGTCTCCTCCATCATGGGGCAGGCGGTCTCGAATGTCGTGCTGACCGGGCGGCTCACGATCCCGATGATGAAGAAATACGGCTATGGCGGCTCGATGGCCGGCGCGATCGAGGCGACCGCCTCGACGGCGGGGCAGATCATGCCGCCGATCCTCGGCCTCGCCGCATTCATCATCGCGAGCTTTCTCAACCGCCCCTATATCGATGTCGCGCTGGCCGCGATGATCCCGGGGCTCCTCTACCTCGTGGGCGTGACCATCGCGATCGTCGTCTATGCCCGGCGCAACGACCTGCCGAAGCTCAACGAGACCGTCGACAGCGCGATGATCTGGCGCCTCCTGCCGACCTTCCTCGTCTCGTTCGGGGTGGTTCTCTGGCTCCTGCTGGGCTACCGCTCGCCGGCGATCGCAGGGCTCTGGGGGATCCTGCTGGCGCTCGCCATGTGCCTCTTCCAGGGCAAGTACCGCCCGACGCTCAAGCAGCTCTACGAGGCGGTGGAGGAGGGCTTCCTCCTCGTTGCGGTCCTCTCGCTCCTGCTGATCGCGATCGGGCCGCTCGGCCAGGTGATGCTGACGACCAATCTCTCGGGCCGGCTCGGCTCGGTGCTGGTGCAATACCTGCCGGACAGCCAGCTCCTGCTGCTGATGGGCGCGATGGTGGTCTCGATCATCCTCGGCATGGGGCTGCCGACGCCGGTGGCCTACATCATCGTGGCGTTGGCGCTCGTGCCGTTCATGCAGCAGATCGGTGTGCCGCCCCTGCAGGCGCATTTCTTCGTCTTCTACTTCGCCGTCTTCTCGACGCTCACCCCCCCCGTGGCGGTCTCGGTGCTGGCGGCGGCCAAGCTCGCGGACGCGTCGTTCCTCCGCACGGCGGGCGACAGCCTCAAGATCGCGGCGACCACCTTCATCATCCCCTTCGCCTTCGTCTATTCGCCGGAGCTGATGAGCTTCCCGA
>CAYORO010000007.1:0-39869 GCA_964406355.1 uncultured Limibaculum sp. | reverse complement strand
TAAAGACGGCGCTCGAGCGCTGTCCGACCTGATGGGGTCAGGTCGCGCGATCTAGCGCCATCATTGATTGCGTTCTCCAGACAGAAGACTGAGTCAGCGCGCTCGGAAAACGCGCTAATCTCCCCGTTTCTCCGGGTCGTCTTGGCGGCGCCCAACAATCGCCGAATTCTCCTGTTCATCCATCGGTTGTGTGGTTGGGGAGTTGGGTGTCATGTTGAACAAGGCTTTTGCGGCGGCCGGAACGGCCGGGCTCGTTCTTCTCGGCGGTGCGGCGCAGGCACACACGCAGTCGATCAGCGCCACCGTCACGAACCTTCAGACCTATGGAAACGGCGATGTCTGGTCGATGCTGGGCTCCGATCCGGTCGACACGATCAGTCTCAGCTTCCGGTGGAACGGCGAGGCGGATCCGTTCTCGACGGGCTCGGTGTCGAACAGCTCGTGGGAGTATGCGCACGCCACGCATCCCTATGACAACTTTGAGGTGAATGTCGGCTCGGTGACGCTCACCGGCGCGCCGAGCCTCAACGCGGCGGAACGGATTCATGTGCGCGACGGGATCGCCGATCTGTCGGGCAACACCAGCGATTACTTCGACGTCTCGTCCTATTCGAACCAGCAGCTGGCGACGGGCGCGACCTTCGACTACATGCGGCTGGTCGGCTGGAACATCGACGAGAGCGTGATCGACGGCACCGAGGTCCCGACGGTCTCGGAGCTGGCGGCGCTGTCGGCGACGGACTACCTGGAGATCTACTTGCGGGATCCGAATGCAGGCGGGTTCGCGATCCTCTACGGATATGACATCGAATACACCGTGACGCCGATCCCCTTGCCCGGGAGCCTGTCGCTTCTCGCCGCGGCCTTCGGCGCGCTGCTCGTCGGGCGGAGGGTTCGCGGCCGCGCCGCGTAGACGATGCTCGAGCGGGGGCACGCGAGGACGGTTGCCGACGGCGGCCAACGGCGGCCGTCACCAATCTCAATATGCCGTAAGGCGAAGCTCGAACACGTCACGGTAGATCCCGGCAAAGGCGCGCGAAAACTGGCCCACACTGAAGACGAGCTTGCCTGACTGCACGACACTGGGTCCGCCGCCGAAATCGATGGTCTCCTCGGCGCCGAGGCGCAGCTCGCGGCCATTGAGCCGAGCCGTGTAGGGGATGGGCGTCAGCTTGGCGTCGGTCTCGTGCAGGAGCCTCCCGCCGTTCTCCGACAGGGCCGTGATCCGGATCGCGGCGTTGCTGCGGAAGAAGAAGCTGGTCGACACGGTCTTTCCCGGGCTGAGGATGCCGAATTCGAGCGCGGTCGGCGTGCTCGAGGTGCCGTTTACCAGCACGATCACCGGCACCGCCTGGGCGCCGATCTGCTGCGGCGCCCCGGGCACGCCGTCGATGCTGACGGTGAAGGCGGCCGAATAGGTGTCGGGCCAGACGAATTGCCCGGGCTCGATCTCGACGAGCTCAAGCGTGAGCCGGCGCTTGTCGAGCAGCTCTTCCACCGCCGGCCGGGTGAGCACGACACCGTCGTTGCGCACCTGCATCGAGCCCTCGCCGGGGACGAAGCTCGCGCGGAGCTCTGTGCCGCCGCGGGAGAGGCGCGGCCGGGTGCCATCGGTGGTCTGGATCGCGATCAGCGGCTCGACGCAGTGCTCCGGCACCGGCCCGTCGATCTCGAGGACGGTCTGCACCCGCGCCGGCCGACCGTCGCGCGCATCATAGGTCGTCGAGATCGTCTGCTTGAGGGTGAGCGGGAGAAGGTGGCAGGGCGAGGCGCTCGCCGGCGGCGCCCAGGCCAGGAGAGCGATCGCCAGCAGCAGGATCGCCTGTGTCGTGAGGGTCATCGCGTCATCCCGATATCGCCGAGTTGCACGAAGGCCGGCGCCTCCTCATCGATCTCGAAGCTGGCCGAATAGCCGATGCCGCTCAAGGTGATGGTGTAGGTTCCGGGGCCGAGGCGAGAGGTGGCGAAGGTCCCCTCGCGATTGGTGAAGACCGGCTGCGCGATCCAGCTCTCGTCGCCGTCGCGGGTCAGGCTCGCATAGCTGAGGGCGACCGCCTCGCCATCGATCAGCAGCCGGCCTGTCGCGCTCCGGAAGTCGTCCGAGCCGAGCGTGACCACGAAGCCGGACCGCGCACCGGGCATCGCGACATACTGGCCGGGGCCGACATCGTAGCCCGGCGGCAGGTCGGCGGCGAAGATCTTGAACTTCTCCGCCGAATAGGGCCGGGTCACGCGGGTGATCGCCGGCCCCAGGAGATCGGTGACCGCGTCGGGCTCCTCCTCGATGCCGGTGCCGATGCCCGCCTCGACATCCGCCAGGCTCTTGTGCCGGCGCAGCATGTAGAAGCCGCGCCCCGGATCGCGGCCGACCGCGAAGGAGCCGTCGGCGAAGGCAAAGCCGCTCTGCAGCCGCACCGACGCCACCGGGTCTCCGAACTCGCCCTCGACAAAGCTCTGGTCGATCGACGCCTCGGCCTCGAACCGGTTCTGGACGATCTGGCCCGAGCCGAAGAAGAGCGTGCGCTCGTCGTCGAGATCGTGCTCGAGCCGGGCCGCATAGCCGTACTCGCCGCGCATGTCGCGCGCGGTCCGGCGGAACTCCACCGAGCCCGCCTCGGTGGCCGTGTCGAGGCTCGCGCGCGCCGAGCTCCGTGGCCCGATCTGGTAGCTGACGCCGAGGAAGACGCTGGTGTCGGTCTCGCGCCCGAGGCTCTGGCGGCCGAGCACGCTCACCACCGCGCGGCCGAACCGGCGCGACCCGCTGAGCGAAAGGGCGATGTCGTCCTCGTCGAAGTCGTGACTGTCGCGAAATGCGGCGCCGAGACTGACCGAGGTCAGATCGTCGAGCTGGCTGCGATAGTTGCCCGAGATCAGGGTGCGCAGACCCGCGAGTGGCTCCTCGTCGCCGAGAAGCGCATAGTCCTCGGAGATGCGCTCGGCCCGGATGTCGATCTCGTCGGTCTCGCCGAAGAGGCCGGTGAAGTCCGCCTGATAGGCGAGCGTGCCGGCGAAGCCCGTGCCGAAGCCGTCGAGATCGCTCGCCACGCCTTCGAGCTGCAGGATTCCGAAGCCCGGGTCGAGCACCGCGGCGATCCCACCGCCGCGGAACGCCTCGGAGCCCTGGACCTGGCCCGACAGGGTAAGGAACGAGGTGACCCCGGCATTTACGAAGGCGGATCCCGCCGGGTCGGAGCTGTACTCGAAGCCGGTGCCGCCGTCCTCGGGCAGCAGCCCGCCATCGACGCTGAACTCGACGAGGCCGGCGGGCAGCAGGTCGAGATTGCTCGAGAAGCGGAAGCTGTCGACCGTGCGGCGGCCGAGCGCATCCTCGACGACGATCTCGACGCGGTTGTTGGTGTCGACGAAGGGGATGTTCGTGAGGTCGAGCGGACCGGCCTCGGCGATGAAGCTGCGGGTTCGGATGCCGTTGACATAGACCTCCACCCGGGAGGGGCGCTCCAGGACGATCGAGCGCGAGCCGCGGCGCTGCAGGGTGAGCTCCGGCCGGATCTCGCTGTAGTTGCGCGCGACAGAGGCGCCGAGCAGGTTGATCGAGCCGACCGACGGCGTGCCGGTGGTGAAGGCGTCACCCAGCCCGTAGCGGATCGAGGTCTCGCGGTCGTCCCAAAATCCGAAGGTGCGCTGGCGGTTGAAGACGTCGTCTCCGTTGGCGTCGATGTCGAAGGAGAAGTCGAGATTGACGCCGTCGATCCCGCCGAGATTGGCGAACCCGTCGAAGAGGCCGCGCAGGCGCGGATCGGTGCCGCTGTCGAATGTGTGGGCGGCGGTGAGGGCGCTGGTCACGCCGATGGCGAAGAAGCTGGGCTCGATCTTCTCGAAGCCCTCGAGGCTGCTGGGCCCGCCGAAATCGACCACCCGCGCCTCGAGCCCGCCCTCCTCGACCGTGACCTCGATCGCCAGCGAGGCTGCATCGAAGCGCACCGACACGCCGAGCGGGGCAAGCGCCTCGGGCTCCACATACGCGTCGCCGAGCGCAGCGATCTTGGCCGAGAGCTCCTCGACGACCTCCTCGCGCAGCGCCAGGGCGAGATCGTCGGGCCGGAGCGCAACGAGGCTCGTCGCGGTCGTCCGCGCGCGCACCATCGGCAGCGTGCGCCCCCCGAGGCGGACGGGCAGCGAGACGTCAAATTCCTGCGCCCCGAAACCGCTCAAATCGGTCGAGGAGATCATGTTCTGCGAAAGGGCCGGCGCGGCTGAAAGGCTTGCCGTGATCACCACCGCAAGGGTCGTCGCGCGCCGGCCGGCCCTGCGGAGCAGGCCCGGAGAGCGCACGTCGTGTCAGTCGGGCTGATGCCGATAGCTGACATCGACCGGCCCCGCGCCGAGCCCCGGCACCCTGAGGCGGAAGACCCGCACCATGCCGGGCGGCATGATCGGGTTCCGGATCAGGTCGCCGAGCGCCTCGCCCTCGAGCGTCACCGTGCCGGAGCCGGTCGAGATGTCGAAGCGGTCGTTCGACAGGAACGCATGCGCGCGCCCCTCATTGGCAATCTCGACCACCAGCTCGCCGTTCTCCACGCGGCTGTCCGCCAGCACCGGATCGGCGACGGCGCTCTCCGGCACGACGTAGAGGGCAGCCCCGAAGCGGTAGACGAGGACGACCCCGCTCTCGCCGCTCTCGGGCCGCACCGGCACCTGGCTCACATTGGCGACATAGGCGCGGCTCGTGTCGAGGTCCCGCGGCCCGACATATTGCACGCGCACCGCCTGGGTCTGGCCGGGCGGCACGAGCGCCTGCGGGGGGAACACGGTGAAGTCCCCGTCCGCCCGCACGAAGCGCTGCTCGCCCTCGGGCGTCACCTCGCGCCGCTCCATGTAGATCTCGACGGGCAGCGGCTGCCGGTCGGGGTTTTGCACCCGTAAGGTGACGGTTGTCCGCGTGCCGCTGCTTCGCATCTCGGCGCGCATCGGTGTGACTTCGAAGGCAAGCGCTGTGCCCGCCATCGACAGCATCAACGAAAGGGCCAATACCGCTTTCGTGCCGAAAGTATCCAGCATTTTCCTGATCCCGCCTCGGTCTGCTCGATTTTTCTTATGCATCGAAAATACCCGAACTGGGATCAGCGTTCAATAGAAAGCGGCGGCGCAGTGTTGTCTGCCGCCGCTTTCTCATATCAAGATACCGAAACTCACGCTGTAGCGGCTCAGTTGGCGGTGAGCACGACCGTCACGACATCGGTGTAAGTACCCGCGAAGACAGTGGTGCGGTCGGCGCCATTGCCGTCGGGATCGGTCACGCGAACACCGTAGGTCTCGAAGACGATGGTGCCGAGCTGGCCGTCGACCCAGTCCGTCGCGCCGGCGAAGGTGTCGATCCGCGGCGTGGCGAGTTCCTCGTTGTCGAAGGCGAGACCGTTCGCGCCGCCATGGTCCATGGTGTAGTTGATCTCGTTGCCCGCCCCGCCCGTGCTGTCGTCGCGGAACAGCTTGCCGCCGTTCTGCGACGTGATCGTCCGGGTGAACCCGTCCGGCGCGTTGCAGACATAGGTGAGCTGGTTGGCGTTGTTGATCTCGTCGGTGCGGATCACCTCGGTCGTATAGCTGTCCGACAGTGTGCCGAACGAGCGGTTGACCGTCGCGTCGGTCGCCGAGTTGTTGTTCGCCGTGCAGATCGTCTCGACCTCGCCCGAGAGGTTGATGGTCAGCGTACTGGTCGCCTGCTGGGCGTAGACCGGCACGCCCGCCAGCGCCGCGACAGACGCGGCAAGGAGGATTTTCTTCATGGTTCGCCCCACTCAAACTTGCGCCACTTGCGCAACCCACGGGTGAAATTGGCGACGAGACGCGAGGTGGGTCAATCAAAAACGAAGCAAATTGTCTGTTGGTGCTGGGAAATTCGATTTTTGCAAAAATCTACCGTAAGTTGTGGCGAGTTTGCCTTGACAAGTGGGCGCTATTGGTGCGGTGCCGGCACAGCTGAGGCCGAATTGTGGCGCGCTCTTTATTTGGCAACACAGTACCGCCATAATGCGGCACATGGGTCGGTTGGTGATTCTCTTGGGCGCGCTGGCATTGCTCGGCGCTGAGGCGCAGGCCGAGCTGCGGATCCGTCTGGTCGCGCGGGTCGCACCGATCTGCGGGGTTGAGCGGGCGGTGGTCGTGCCGCAGCCGCCAGCCACCCTCTGGACGATTGATCTGTCCTGCAATCTCGAGCGCTACGTCCTCAGCATTCCGGGCGCGCGCGGCATCCGGGATCTCCGTGGCTCGGCGGTCCGCGCTGAGGTGCTTGAGGGCGGGGGCGGCATCGCGATCCGGAGCCTCAGCCCCGGGGCACAACGGATCACGTTCCGCGCCAGCCGGGCGGCGCCCGGCGGGGCGCCAATCGCCATTTCGTTGGTCCCCAACTAGCCCTGCGCGTCCGCGATCCCGAGGACACCGGTGTGGTGAACGCTTTGTTCATCATCCGGCCGCAGTTTGTGCCCGACCAGAACGGGGGTGGCCGTGGCGGACAGGCGGCGGAGCGGACAGACAGGGCGCAGGGGGGCGACCGGATGATCGCGCTCGAGAAGGTGTCCAAGGCCTACCGCACCGACGGGCGGCCGAAACAGGTGCTCGACGATGTCAGTGTGCGCTTCGAGGCCGGCCACTCCTACGCGCTCCTCGGGGTCAACGGGGCCGGCAAATCCACGACGCTGCGTCTCATCGCCGGCGTGGAGCTGCCGAATTCCGGGCGGATCCGCCGATCGGCGCGGGTCTCCTGGCCTCTGGGGTTCGCCTCGGGCTTCCATCCCATGATGACCGGGGGCGAGAACATCCACTTCGTCGCCCGTGTGTATGGCGAGGACCCGGCGCGGATCTCACGTTTCGTGCGGGAGTTTGCGGAGCTGGGGGACTACATCCGCCGGCCGGTGCGCACCTACTCCTCGGGCATGATGGCGCGCCTCGCCTTCGGGCTCTCGATGGCGATCGCGTTCGACTGCTATTTGATCGACGAGATCACGGCGGTTGGGGATGCGCGGTTTCAGGCGCGGTGCCAGGCGGCGTTCGACGCGCGCCGGGCGGGCGCCGATCTCATCCTCGTCAGCCACTCGATGGAGACCGTGTCGCGCTACTGCGACCGCGGCGCGGTTCTCGTGGAGGGCAAGCTCGTCTTCTACCCGGATGTCGAGCAGGCGATCGGCGCCTATCTGAGGCTCAACCGATGAGCGCACCGCCCCCCGTCACGCAGGCGCCACTCGCGCCGGCTGCCGCAGCACTCCGCGCCCAGATCGCGGCCGGGCTGAGCGCCGCCGCCGGGCGGCATGCGTTCTCCAACCGCCGGCGCCGGTTCGATGTCGGCTATTCGGAGCGGCTGCGGCGGCGGGCGATGTACCGCTTTGCCATGGGCAGCTTCGTGGCAGTGGTGGCCTTCCCGGTGCTGGCGGCGCTCCTCTACTGGGGCGCGCTCGCCGAGGACCAGTATGTCGCCGAGGCGCGGTTCCTCCTGCGCGTCAACCGCGCAGCAGCAGCCGATCGGATCGGTGCGCTCACCGGCTTGCCGGCCATCGAGGCGCGACGCGACACGCAGGTCGTCGCCGAGTTCCTGGAGAGCGCGGCGCTTGTGGCGGCACTCGAGGCGCGGGCAGGTCTCCGCGATCGATATGGCGGGCCGGCGGCCTCGTTTCTCCGGCCGGAGACCTGGCTGGCGGGAGACTGGGTGGCCCGCCTCGCGCCCGACGCCACGGCCGAGGACCTCCTGGATCACTGGGAGGACATGGCAGCGGCCGAGATCGAGCTGCCGGCCGGGATCGTCCATTTCGAGGTCGCGGCGTTCACCGCCGAGGATGCGCGGGCGCTCGCCGCCGCGGGGCTCGCCGAGGCCGAGGCGCTGATCGCCCGTCTGAACGCCGCCGCCTGGAACGAGGCCGTCACCACGGCCGAGACGCTGTTTGCCGGCGCCGCGGACCGTCTGGCCGATGTGCAGGCGCGCCTTGCGCTGGCGCGCAACGAGGCCGGAATTCTGAGCGCGGAGACCGAGGCGGGCATGCTCTCGGGCCTTGCTGGCGAGACCCGGGCCGAGCTGATCCGTCTCGAGCAGGACTATGCCGCGGCCGCCCCGCATCTTGATCCGGGATCGGCGCGCATGCAGGCGCTCGAGCGGCGGATCGAGGCGCTGCGGACCGAGCTCTCGACCCTCGGGACCGAGAGAGTTGCGGACGAGGGCGACGGTGGGTTGGCGGCCGTGATGGCGCGGTTTTCCGGCCTCGAGGTCGAGCAAGAGATGGCCGAGCGCGCCTTCCTCTCGGCGGCCAAGAAGCTCGAACAAGTCCGTCAGGTCGCCGAGGCGCGGCAGATGCATCTCGACATCTTCGTCGAGCCCGCCCGCCCGGAGGCGCCCACGCGACCGCGCCGGGCCCTCGCCATCGGGCTGACGCTCGGGGCGGCGCTCGCGCTTTGGGGCGCGGCCTGCGGTGCCTTCTCCCTCGTGCGCAACCATATGGCTTGAGCGATGCAGGCGGTTCGCGCGACCTCACGATCGATCGGGGCGGTGATGCTGCGCGACCTGCGCACGCGCTTCTTCAATCACGGTCTCGGCTATCTGTTGGCGATCGCCTGGCCGCTCGGCCACATCCTCATCCTGATCGGCTTCTACGCCGTGCTCGGCCGGCAGGCGCCCTATGGCGCGTCGATCTCGGTCTTTTTCGGCACCGCGCTCGTGCCCTTCATGACGTGGAACTACATGTCGCGCTTCATCATGCTCAGCCTCGTGATGAACCGCGCGCTGCTGGCCTTTCCGGACGTGAAGATCCTCGACATCCTCTACGGCCGCGCGGCGCTCGAGCTTCTCGCAAGTTGCGCGACCCTCGGCCTTGCGCTCCTCGCCGCAGCGATCGCGGGGCTCGACCCGCGCCCGGCCGACCTGATCGATGCCGCCTACGCCATGATGGCGGCGCTCGCGTTCGGGCTCGGCTGCGGGATGCTCTCGGCGATCATTGCGATGGTGATGCCGGGCTGGGTGACGATTTACACGTTGATGGTGATCGCCGCCTACATCGTGTCGGGCGTGCTCTTCGTCCCGACGGCGCTTCCGGCGGCGCTCGGCGACGCGCTCGCCTGGGTGCCGACGGTGCACCTCACCGAATGGATGCGGGTCGCCTTCTATGACGGGTATCCCGACCGGCTGCTCGACCGCGGCTACGTCCTCGCCTGGGCCGGAGGCACCGTGTTCCTCGGCCTCGCGCTCGAGCGGCTGATGCGCGGGCGCCTGCTCGGTGGCTGAGGTGACACTCGGGTTCGCGGCCGGCGGCCGCGCAAGGAGAGCGTGATGATCATTCGACCGAAGCCGAATGGCGAGCTCCGCCGCTGTGGCGATGATGTCTGGCGGGCGACGGGCCCCGATCCGCAGCTGCTGATCGAGCGGCCGCGCTTCGGCCCGCGCTACCTGATCGTCGAGCTCGAGGCGCTCGACCGCCCGCTCGATGCCGCGCTCTATCTGCGTGAGCGCGGCGGCTTCTCCGAGGAAGAGCGCGTCGATTTCCCCGAGGCCCGGCGGCTTCTCCTGGCGCTCGATCTTGCCGAGGGGCCTGCGCGCCGGGGTGTCCGACTCGACCCGGCCGAGCATGCCGGCACCGAGTTCCGTCTGCGGTTGACAGCGCTGAGAACGGCGCGCGGCCTTGCAACCGCCCTGCGCAAGCGCCTTGCCCGAGCACCCGGGCTGGTGGCCCAGCTTATCGGGCCTGCGGGAGGCGTGGCGCGCTCGCTCGCCGCGTCCCAGGCGCGGCTGCGCCGGCCGTTGATCGGCCGGCCTGGGCTGCGACAGAACCTTGCCCGGATCTGGGAGCTGGCGGCGATCGAGGCCTCGCTCGACCCGCTGCCGGTGCCCGGGACACCGGAGATCTCCTTCCTGGTTCCGGTCTACGACGCCGAGCCCGCCTGGCTCGACGCGCTCCTCGCCTCCTTCGAGCGGCAGGAGCCCGGCGCCGAGCTCATCCTCGCGGACGACGGCTCGACCCGCGCCGACACCGCCCATTGGCTCGCCCGCCATGACGCAGCACCCGGGCTCCGGATCCTGCGCGCGCGCGAGAACCGCGGCATCGCGCATGCCACAAACCGGGCGCTGGCGGTCGCCCGGGGGCGGTGGGTCGGGCTCGTCGACCATGACGATGCGCTGGAGCCGCATGCGGTCGGGCGCCTGCGCCGCACCCTGCGCGCCCACCCGGACACCTTGTTCCTCTACACCGACGAGGTGATCGCCGATCCCGCCATGGCGCCCGTCTCGGTGTTCTTCAAGCCGGCCTTCGATCCGGTGCTTCTCTCGGGTGTCAACTATGTCAACCACCTCTCGCTCTACCGGCGCGACCGGCTGGCGGCGCTTGGCGGCCTGCGCGAGGGGTTCCATGGCAGTCAGGACTACGAGCTGGTGCTGCGCTACACGCGCGGCCTGCCGGCCGAGGCAATCCGGCACCTGCCCTATCCAGCCTATCGTTGGCGGCAGCGGGACGCGAGCGTGAGCCATTCGGCCCGCGACCGGGCGACGGCCAATGCCCGGCGCGCCCTCGAGGAGCATTTCGGCACGCTGGTCGGTCAGACACATGCGGCGCCGGCGCTCCTGCCAGATCTCCACAGGCTCCGCTTTCCGGGCGCGAGGCGGCCGCGCGTCTCGATCGTGATCCCAAACCGGGACAGCTTCGCCCTCATCGCGCGCGTCCTCGAGGATCTCGAGCGCCACACCGACTATCGCGATTTCGAGACGATCGTCATCGACAACGGCTCGACCGATCCGCGGGTGCCTGCGCTCTATCGCCGGCACCGGGTGCGGGCCGAGATCCGGCCGGTCCCCTTCAACTTCGCCGCAATGGTCAACCGCGGGGTCGAGCTCGCGACCGGTGAGGCAATCCTCCTGCTCAACAACGACATATCGGTGATCGACCCGGGCTGGCTCGACGAGATGGTCGAGTGCCTCGCCTATCCGGGGACCGGAGTGGTTGGCGCGCGGCTCCTCTTCCCCGACGACCGCTTGCAGCATGCGGGTGTGATCCTTGGGCATGGTGGCCTCGCCGGGCACTGGTACTACAAGGCCGCCAGCGCGGAGCGTGGGGAGATGGGCCGGCTCGCCTGCCGCAACAGCCTCAGCGCGGTGACCGGGGCCTGCATGCTGGTGACCCGCGACTGTTGGGAGGCACTCGGTGGAATGGACGATGCCCGCTTTGCGGTGGCCTACAACGATGTCGACTTCTGTGCGCGTGCCCGGGGCGCTGGCTATGGCGTGATCTGGACGCCTTTCGCCACGCTGTATCATCATGAGAGCGCCTCGCGCGGGTCCGATCTCATGGGCGAGAAGGCGCGCCGTTTTCGGAGTGAGAAGGCGGCGCTCGAGGTGCTGCATGACACTGGGTCGTTCGTCGATCCCGCACTCAGCCCCTGGTATTCGCGCTACCAATCCCATCCGCGTATCGTGGTGGGAGACCGTTTGGCGGAGGCGCGGAGCTTTCTGGGCTTTGCTTCGGAGCCAAGAACCGTGCCCGCCGCCGCGCCGCTCAGAGACGCGCGTCCAACCGGTGATCGGCAACCGATGCCCAGATCAGCGCGAGGATAGCCCAGCCGACCGCCAAGACCGCCGCGCTCAAGAGCGTGAACGCCAGGCGATGGGGATAACTCGGATCCTCCGGCAGCTGGGGCGGGTCGAAGAGGTTGAGAAACACCGACTGACGGGCGAGCTCGATCTCGGCCGCGATGACGCGTGCCTGCGCGAGGCCGTAGAGCCGGGCGGCAAAGCGCCGGCGGATCTCGAGCTCCTCGAAGCGCGCGAGCGCTGCCGCGAGGGTGGCATCGGCCCGGCCGGCATCGGCGAGCCCCGTGCGAAGCTCGGCAATCTCGGTCGTCAGATGCTCCACACGGGTGCGCAAGCGCTGCGCCTGGGTCGCGTCAGCGGTGCCGAGCCGGTCGAGCACATTCAGCCGGCTGCCGATCCTGATCCGCTCGGTTGTCAGCTGAGCGAGCACCCGCATCGTCTCATCTGCCTCCTGCGAGGGATCGATGAGCCCCTCGCGCCCCCGAAGCGCCGTGAGCTCGGAGATCGCCGAAGCAAGCCGCCGCTCGCTCCAGGCTGCCTCGGCCCGCGCCGCCCCGAGCTCCTCGCCCTTGCGCCGCACCGACAGTCGGTTGAGCAGAGCCTCGGCGTGCTCGAGCATCGCTTCGGCGATCCGGTGAGTGTCCTCGGCGGTGAAAGCCCGCACTTCGAGCGTGACGATGCCTGACAGGCCGTCAACCGACACGCGCACCCTGCCACGCCAATGACGATAGGCAGCTTCCGCAGTGGCCCCCTGCGGCAGGCGCGCCCAGAGATCTCCCTCGGCCCGCGCCAGCATCGCGTCGAGGCCGATTGTCCGTCGGAGCTCGGCGAGCAGGCTGCGGCTCGCGAGATAGCTGGCAGCGACATGCGTGAGCGGCGAGGTGCTGTCGCCCGCCAGCACGTCGGCTCCCGTCTCGGGCGGCGCGCCATCCGGCTCTGCAGCGACGGGATGCGTGCCGATCTCCTCGACGGTAAATCGGGCCGTGGCGACGAACTGGTCCGCCGCATGCCGCGCATAGTAGGTGGCGATGACCGTGACCGGGAGGACCACGAGCGCAAAGAAGGAGAGGATCGCGATCCAGGGCGTCCGTGGTGCGCGCGGGGCCGGGGGCGTCGGCACCTGCAGCCGAGAGGCCGGCTGCGGATCCAAGGGCGGCTCGGTCGGATCGGTGGGCGGCGCGCCTGGGGAGGGACGAAGCGCAACATGGCCCATTGCGCTCATCCCCCGGCCTCCGCCCGCCGAGCGAGGATCGAGAGGGCAGGCCCGCCGGGCGCGGCAGGATCGTCATGCCCGATGCGAAGATCCGAGAAACCGAGACGGCGCAGCAGCTCGAGCAGGCCCTCACGCTCCATCCAGACATGGCGGTCGCGCGGGCCGCCGCAAAACCCCGCCGCGCGCTCCGATCCGTGATAGCCCCGCTCATGAAGCGTGACCGAGAGCCCTGCATACTGTGCCTCGGTCACACGTCCGCTGAACGGCACCCGCCGCGGATCACGCGGGCCCATGGCGCCGCCGTCCATCACATGCGTCCAGAGATAGAGGCGATCGGTCGCCTCGGCGAGCCGGACCAGGAGTGCGACCGGGTCGGCCAAATGATAGAGGACCCCCGAGGCGACGACGAGGTCGTAGCGCGCGGACGCGGCACCCAGACCGGCTGCGAAATCGCCGAGATGGAAGTGCGCCCTGTCGAGCCGCAGAAGTTCCTTGGTGACGAGGCAGCGCAGGAAGGCGAGACGGTTGCCCTCGACGGCGTCGATCCGGGCCGCGCCCGCGTGGTGCAGCATGGCGGTGTGCCCACCGTCGAGTGGGCCGAGTTCGAGCACGCGCCAATCCGTGACCCCGCCGAGCTCCTCGATCAGCCAGGCGATCCGGGCATCGGCCGCGAGGCCGAGGGTGCCCGCGCGCACGCCGCATTCAGGCGGCAGGTCGGTGCGCCAACCTGGCAGGGCGTCGACCGCATTCTGCGGATGCGGCGGCCGGTCGACATAGCGCTCGAAAGGCTCGTCCGAAGTTCGCGTCATGTGCGATGGTCCGATCGGTGACGAAGGATAAGGTGAGGCGAGGGAGGCGACGGCACGACATGCGCGGCCCGATGCTCGAACGGCTGGCTGCGCGAGCCATCGCGCGCGACAGCTCGCCCACGGCCGATCTCTATCTCTTGGGAGCGATCGGTGACCAGGTGGGGCCCGGGCGATCGATCGAGCGGCTCGGGCCGGGGGTGTTCGCCTCGGCCGAGACGCTCCTCGTCATGCGCCATGCCGGACGTGCCGCGCCTTTGCCTCGCCGGCGGCGCGTGTTCTGGCTGATCGACGACGATGTCGAGGCAGCGATCGCCGACCCCAACCTGCCCGTTGGTCAGCGGGCGAAGCTTGCCCTGCTTGAGCGGCGGCATGGACGGCGGCTGCTGGCGGCCGGTGCCGAGGTGGTGGCCAGTTCGGCGTCGATCGCGGAGCGCTATCGTGCGCGCGCGCCGGTGCATCTGCTCATGCCCCGTTGGGATCTGCCCCTCGCCATCCCGCCGACGCGCCGTGGAGCGGGGCTCCGCATCGCCTATCTCGGCTCGGCGGTTCACCGCGGCGATCTCGCCCTCCTCGCGACGCAGCTCCGGCGGCTCCTCGACGCGCGTCCAGGGCTCGAACTGCACCTGGCCGCCAATCATCGCCTTGGGCCCCTGGCTGGCCATCCGCGCCTTCGGCCGATTATGGCCACCGGCTGGCGTGCCTATCGCGCCTGGATCGCGACGCAGCGCTTCGACATCGCGATCTATCCCTTGCTCGACACTGCCGTGAATCGGGCGCGGTCGGTGAACAAGCTCATCGAGCACGCCGTCGTCGGTGCGGCAGGCATCTATTCCGAGACCTGGCCCGAGGCGCGGCGGGTTGCGCGGCGCGGAGCCGGGATGGTGGTCGCGAATCGACCCGAGGCCTGGGCAGAGGCGATCCTGGCCCTTGCCGACGACCCAGCATTGCGCGCCCGGATCGCAGCCCGCGGCCGAGTCCTTGCTGCCGATCTGAACCATCCGGGCCGCGCCCGTGCCTTCTGGCAGCATGCCTTCACCCTCTGCGATGCGTCGGCGCCGACTTTCGATCGGGTATCGTCAAGGGCCGGTTAACGTTACCGGCCTAAGGCTCTTCTCGAACAGACCGAGCACAAAGGCCCGCGCAGTTCGGGTCTGCGCCCGCTTCGGTCCACCCGCAGAACGAGCGAGGCCGGCGATGAAAGTGCTGACGGTGTTCGGAACGCGTCCCGAGGCGATCAAACTCGCCCCGGTGATCAAGGCTCTCGAGGCCGATCCCGAGATCGCGAGCCGCACCTGTACAACCGGACAGCATCGCGAGATGGTCGATCGCGTGCTCGAGGTCTTCGGGATCAGGCCCGATCATGATCTGGCCCTGATGCGCCCCGGCCAGACGCTCAACGGGCTCGCCGCACGGGCTGTGGCCGCGCTCGATCCGGTGTTGGAGGCGGAGCGTCCCGACCGGGTGCTGGTGCATGGCGACACGACAACGGCGCTCGCGGCCACGCTCGCGGCTTTTCATCGGCAGATCCCGGTCGGACATGTCGAGGCGGGCCTTCGGACTGGTGATCTGGCGCGGCCCTGGCCTGAGGAAGCGAATCGCCGCTGTATCGATGCCGTCGCAGATCAGCTCTACGCACCCACCGCCGCGGCGTCGGCGAATCTGCGCGCGGAGAATCTCGGTCCGCGGCGCATCGTCGTGACCGGCAACACGGTGATCGATGCGCTGGCCATCGCCCATCGGCGGAGCGAGGCGGCGCCCGTCTCGGCCGAGCTCGCCGCTGTCGAGGCCCGTGCCGAGGCCGGCGCGAAGATCATCCTCGTCACCGGTCACCGGCGCGAGAGCTTCGGCGCCGGGTTCCAGGGCATCTGCACGGCGCTTGCGCGACTGGCCGAGCGGGGCGATGTTGAGATCGTCTACCCGGTCCATCCCAACCCGCAGGTCCGTGAGCCGGTGCTGTCCCGTCTCGGCGGGCTGCCGCGCGTCCATCTGATCGAGCCGCTCGACTACCTCCCCTTCGTCCGCCTGCTCGCCTGCGCCCATTTTACTCTCACCGATTCGGGCGGGGTGCAGGAGGAGGCGCCCTCGCTCGGCACGCCCGTCCTTGTGATGCGGGATGTAACCGAGCGGCCGGAGGCGGTCGCTGCCGGCACCGCGCGGCTTGTCGGCACCGATCCTGACCGCATCCTCGCCGCGGCCTCCGCGCTGCTCGACGAGCCGGAGGACCACGCGCGCGTGTCCCGCATTGCCAATCCCTACGGTGACGGACGGGCGAGCGCGCGGATCCTCGCCGCGATCAAGGGCGTGCCGGTCTCCGAGTTTGTCGTGCCTGTGGAGCAAGTTGCGCCGCCACCGATGCGGCCGCCTGCCGGGGCGATCTCTGTTCCCGTTCCCTCACCCGTGGCGCCATGACGCCGTCACCACGCCTTCCTCGACACCGTTCACCATCGCGCTGAGATTGAGACCGGAGGTTCCGCGTGTTCCGCAGATCGAAGCCGCCTGAGACCATCGACCCCGCGCAAGCTGCCTCGGCGTGCAATGCTCCGACACCAACCGCCGAGCCGGCCGCGCCGGAGGCGTTCGATGCAGACTGGTATGCACGCCATCGCGTCCACGGCACCCAGGAGCCGTTCAGCCATTACATGGCAGAGGGTCATCGCGCGGCCCGTTCGCCCTGTCTGCTGTTCTCGCCTGCCTGGTATCTCGCGGCGAACCCCGATGTCGCCGTATCGCGGGCCGAACCGCTGGCGCACTACGTAACCCACGGATGGCGCGAGGGACGGGACCCCTCGCCACTCTTCTCGACGCGCCATTATCTGGCGGCCGCTCCCCAGCTTCTCGAGGAGGGCGAGGACCCGCTGACCCATTATCGTCGAGTGGGCCGTGCAAAGGGCCTCGCTCCGCACCCGCGGATCCGCCCCTTTGCGGCCGAGGCGCCCGACATCGCGCTGGTAATTGTCTATGCCGGAGATGCGAGTGCGCTCGACCTCACGCTTTGGGCGCTCAAGCTTGCGGGCGGCGGCTTGCCCCTCACCATCTATCTCGTCGATTCAGCCGGTCAGGGCAGTCGCGAGGCGCTCGACCGGCTGGCGCAGGAGCGCTCGGCGCCGGGATTTGCCATTCGGCGCCACTGCGAACTGGAGGGCGAGGGGTTTGCCTGCTGCGCCAATGCCGGCTTCTGGGCAGCGCTGCGCGAGACGTGCCATACCCATATTGCGCTTCTGGAGCAGGCCGTTTTGGTCCCGCCCGGGCTCCTCGAGGATCTCGTCGATCTTTGGGCGCCAGCGGCCGTGCCGGTTCTCAACGTTGCCGACACCGAGCAAGCGGTGCCCGTCGAGCACGACATTTACGCAACCGCTGAACCGCTTAAGGCGGTGAGCGATGCTGCTGCGAGCCGCCGTGCGGCCATCGCTGCGGCGGTCTCGCTGGCCGACCGTGTCGAACCGGCGGTTGTGCTCTTCGAGCGCGCCTCGCTCGAAGCGGCAGGCTTTCTTGACGACCGCGCGGAGACCCGGGCAGACGCGCTCGCGCCGCTCCTCGAGGGGCTTCGGGCTGCTGGGCTTGGCTGCCCGCTCATTGCCCGCCACCTCTATGCCCATCGGTTGGAGCGCTCGCCCGTGGTGAGTGCGCCGCCCGTCGCCGCCCTGGTGCGGCGTCCGGGCGTGTCATTGCCCCAGGGCATGGAGGTCACGCCTCGGGCGCTCGCGGCGCTTCACCGCTCGGCAGAGGCTGATCGTGCGGGCATCATGCGCTGGACGAATGCCATGCCGGGGCTCCTCAAGGCTCATACGACGCGCTACCACGCCATGGCAGCCGCGCTCACGGCAGACCTCGGTGCATCGGGCGAAAAGGGTGCGCGCAATCCGAAGGAGCGGCCCGGGCGCGAACTCTTGGCGGGTGATACCATCGCGTTCGGTGACCCACCCACACCGCCTCGGATGACCGATCCTGCCTCGCTGCGGCGGCGGCTCGCGACCCTTCAGTGGCAGCTGGTGCGGTATCTGGGAGAACGTGAGCGTCTCGCCTTCGACGCAGTCATCGGGCTGCAGCCGATGCTCGCGACCATTGCGGCCTTGGCGGATCAGGCGCCGCCCGTCCTTGTCCTGACCATGGACACTGATCCTGTGACTGGCGACGAGAAGGACGGCTATGTCCAGCGTGTCATCGCCATCGATCGGGCAATCGAGGATCGCGAGCGCGTTTATCTCAAGATGGTAGAGGCGCGCGACGGCCGGCCGGCGCTGGTTCATCTCGGTCGTGGCATCTGGCGCATCGAGATCGCCCATGGCTGCGAAATCGGTGAGGCTGTGTTGGCCTCGCTGCTCGCCACGGGTGCGCCGGTTTACAGCCAGAGCTTGGTCGGCATCGATCCGCCTGTGATCCGTCGGCTCCTGCCAAGTCGAACCGGACCGTTTGTCATGGACATGCACGGGTCGGTGCCCGAGGAGTTCGCCCTCTATCAAAACCACCATTTGGCCCAGAAGTATGCCCGGCACGAGATTTGGGCGGCGGAAGAGGCTGACCACATCGTCTGTGTCACCGAGGCGATGGCGACACATTTCGAGACCAAGCTTGGTGTGCCTCGCGCGCGGATGATCGTCTGCCCCATCTTCCTCCACGCACGTTCGGAGCCGCGGGTTGAGCGTGCCTATCACGACCGTCCGCGCGTGATCTATGCCGGTGGTACCCAGCGCTGGCAGATGATCCCAGAGCTCGCCGCCCTTGTCGCCGAAACGCACAAGCAGGTCGACTGGGTGCTGTTCACCCCTGACGTCGATGGTTTGGCGGCGGCGTTGGCAACCGAGGGGGTGGCGCCTGACGGTGCGGCGCTCACATTGGGTTCGGCGACCCAGGCGCAGGTCTTCGCCACCTACCCGCGCTGTGATTTCGGCCTGCTGTTGCGCGAGGATTGCGTCGTAAATCGCGTTGCCTGCCCGACGAAACTGGTGGAGTACTTGCGCTTCGGCGTCATCCCGGTGCTATCGACGTCGGAGGTCGGCGATTTTGTGGCACTCGGCATGCGATGGGTATCGGCCGCTGATTTTGCGGCCGGTCGCCTGCCGGACCCGGAAAAACGCGCTGAGATGGCCGCAGCCAATGCCGCGGTGTTCTGTCGCCTGCTCGATGCGTCCGCCTTGGGGCTCTCGCGAATCGCCCGGGCGGTGGCCAGGGCTCCCGACGAGACAACAGTGGTTACCGCAGGTCTGAGGAGTACAGCATGACACGTCCGCCCTCCGTCGCAATCGTCGTGCCCTCCTTCGACCGGGGTGGTCTCGAGCAGGTGGCGCTCAATCTCTATCGCGGTTATCGCGCGCGCGGGTGCCCGTGCATCGTGGTGGTGGTCAACAATGTTGCGGGCCATATGCTCACGCGGCTTGAGGAGCCCGCTCATGGGATCGTCCTCGATCGCGACGAGGCGCTGTTCCTCGAGACATTGGCCGAGCATGAGGTTGACGTGGTGCACTACCACTACGCGACCTTCGGGCTCCGAGAAGCGCGTGCCCTCGGGCTGTTCGCGCTCTATACGATCCACAATCTCTACACGTGGCTAGATGACGGTGCATTTTCTGCGCATGTTGGCGAGGTTCTCGAGGCCGATCGGGTGGTCGCAGTGTCTTCGGCAGTCCGCGACTACTTCGTGCGGCGTGCTGCTTGCGCTCCAGGACGCGTCGATCTGATCCCCAATGGGATCGACCTCGACTGGCTGCACATCCCGACGGCTCTCCCCGATCTTGACCTCCCGGAGGGGCGCTTCGTGTTTGCGCTTCCCGCCTCGTACTTTCCAGTGAAACATCACGTGCTTGCCATCCGGGCGGCGGAGCGGCTTCTTGCGCGGCGCCGAGACTTCCAGCTTGTCTTCGTCGGTAATGTCGGCGAGCCGGCTTATGCCGAGATGGTCGCGGACCGCGTCGCCAAATCGCCCGCGGCCCGATACATCACACAGCTGCCCTGTCTGGCGCATGACGCAATGGCAGCGTTTTATCGCGAACGCGTCGACTGCGTGATCCTTCCAACTATTCAGGAGGGGTGTTCCAACGTTGTGCTAGAGGCGCTTGCGCTCGATATGTCCATGATCTTGACTGACGTGGGCAATGCGCGGGAGGCGAAGGCGCTCTCCTCCCGTGTGCGGGTCATAGACCGCGCCGCCGAGTTCGACACGCTTCGGCCCGAGGACGTCGCCGCGCTCGCCGCGCACGGAGAGACGCGCAATCTTGATGCGCTCGTCGGGGCGATGGCCGCTGCCATCATGCGTCCAGGTGAGGCGGCCGATGCGGAAGCTCTCGCCGAGCGTCGCACCGAGATTGGGCTCGACCGAATGGTTGGTGCCTATCACCGGCTGTTCCGCAAGACAGCGCCGCTGGCCGGTGGCGAGGCGGTTCAGCCATGGTCTCCGCCAGCGGCTGCCGCGTCGAGAACGCTGGAGAGGCTCGCATAGACGCAGAGGTCGCATTCGAGCACGGCTTCGACGATTGGGATCGCCGCGAGTGCGTCGGCGATCCATGCCGTGAGATCGGTGGCTTCCGCGCCACCGGTGTTGCGCATTGGCGGCAGCATTCGCCGGCCGATCAGAGCTTCGAGCGCCGCTGAAAAGTAACCCTCCGTGGGGCCGGTCGCCACGATCTCAAATGCCGCCAGGGCCCGAAGGGCTCCGGCAATCGCGTCCGGCGCACAAAGATCGCCGGGCGTGCGGCAGGTCAGAAGTCGGGTCACTGGATTCGAGAGCGCGGCTGCAACCTCCGGCTGAAGCCCCCGGAAGAATCGACGGAGGGGGCGCGGATCGGCGACCGACAGGCCGTCGAGCGCAGAGATCGCGGGGGCCCAGGCAATGCGATCGCGCTCCGGCACGAGTCGCTCGATGGGCCCCAACGCGCCGCTGAGGACGGCGAGGCGCTCGGCGAGTTCCTCATAGGGGTCGCGCAGCGCGACCGAGAGGGTCAGGCCACCATCGGCCAAACCGGGATGCGCCGCGATGTGGATCCGGCCACTTGCATAGAGCGACGACAGCCCGGTCAGCAGGGGGATCTGGTCGACCGTCTCGGCGCCGAAGCGCTCAAGCAGCGGATACCAGCCCTGAAATGCCGGGCGCATCGTGCGGTCCACTCGACCGAGTGGCAGCAGGCGGGTCTCGAGGCGAAACAATCGCGGGCCATCGAGCATCTCGGGGCCGGCACGGCGGTGAACCGAGATCCCGGTGTCTAGGCAGTGCAGCTCCGCATGGCGCCCGGCGCGGAGTTCCGGCGCCTCCGCAGCCCCGATGCGGAAGCCGCAGAGCCCGCTCCGATGTCGGCCGGCCGCCACGAGCGCTGGGCGCGGATCGTTGGCAGGCCCGCTCCAGACGCGCTTGCCATCGACCGAGAGGCCGAGCCTCGGCACCGCCTCGAACCCATCCGGAACCAGGTAGCACGAGAGCCGGTCCCCGTGATCGGCCTCAAGGTTGAATAACATCGTAATCGCCTCTTAACCACGGCCCAACTAGGTTTCGTTCATGTCCTGTGTCGGTTTGGTGCAAGATATGTTCCAGGCCGATCGTGACCGAGAAACGGTTAATGAATGGGGAACCCATGCCGATCAGATTTGGCCTCGCCGCGCTTGCGGCGCTCTTGTCCGCCTGTTCAGCGGTGCCGCGGTCGGGCCCGCTTGTGGCCGATGTCATAGCCGAGGCGACGAGCCCCGAGGCGCTCGGGTTCGCACTCGTCGAGACCGACGCGATCGTAGTCGAGCAACTGGCGGCCGCGGCGGGCGAGGCGGATTTTGCCTCGCTTCCCGGGGCCTCTCCGGTCTATGGCGCGCGCCTGCGCGCGGGTGACCGGGTCGGGGTGATGCTCTTCGAGGCGACCGGTGGCGGGCTCTTCGGCGGCGGCCCCGACACTGCGGCCGGCGTTCGCGAGCTGCCGGTTCAGACGGTGTCGGCGGCAGGCACGATCCGCATTCCCTATGGCGGGAATGTGCGGGTGCGCGGGCTCACGCCCGAATCGGCGGCGCGCCGCATCGAAGCCGCGCTCGCCGGCCAGGCGATTGAGCCTCAGGCGGTGGTGAGTGTCCTGGCCTCGCCATCAGCGTCGGTCACGGTGATCGGCGATGCGGTGGCCTCGGGAGGCAGGGTTCCTCTAACCGGAACGGGCGAGCGGCTGCTCGACATGGTGGCCGCTGCCGGTGGGCTCACCAAGCCGATCTACGAGAGCGCGCTCCGGCTCACGCGCGAGGAGCGATCGGGTCTCCTGCCGGTCGGTCGGCTGCTCGAGAGCCCGGCACAGAATGTGGCTGTGCGGCCGGCCGATCTGATCTCCGTCGAGCATCGGCCGCGTCATTTCTCGGTTCTCGGCGCGGTCGGCCAGAACGACAAGATCGCCTTTGATCGATCCTCGCTCATGCTTGACGAGGCACTCGGCATGGCTCGTGGCCTGATCGATGCGCGCGCGGATCCGGCGGGCGTCTTCGTGCTGCGGGACGAGGCGTCCGAAATCGCCGCGGCAATGCCGGGGGTGCCCAAGGCGCTCGTCGCTCCGGGGCAGGGTGCTGTTCCGACGGTTTACCAGCTCGACTTCACCAAGCCTTCGGGGCTGTTGCTCGCCAAGCGGTTCCCTGTGCGCCACCGCGATACGCTCTATGTCGCCAACGCCGAATTCAACTCGGCCGAGAAAGTCCTCCGCTTGCTCGCCCAGGCGCTCCAGCCGGTGACAACCGGGGCCGTCATCGGCAATCTTGTCGTCAACTAACGTTGCGCAAAGTCGTGCGGGCCGCTGCTGGCCCGCGCGCCGCGCGCCACCACGGTCCGGTCATTCAGCTGCAATCAGGCGCCCGCGACCGGGCTCCGCGCATTCGGTCGATCGCGGACCGCACGTAAGCTGCCAGACGTCCTCCGCCATTCCGAGACGACGCACGATCTCCGCAACAGCGGTGCGGCGTCCTTCCGGCGCATAGAACGAGCCGCGCACCTGGATCGTGGCCGCCAAGGCCGCGGCAAAGGCGTCGAACAGCAGAGACTCGGGCCGCTCGGGGGAACTCCAGAAGCTGTCGAGACCTGACTGATGGGTTAAACCGGGCACATCGTAGACCGCGTCACCCAGGGCGATGACAGGTCGGCCCTGGCGAAGCGTGTGGATCCCGACGGTCGAGTTGACGGTCACCACCCCATTTGCGCCGGCGATCAGCGGTTCGAGCGCCCCGCCATCGATCGCCCGCACCCGGCTGGCGACACCGTGGTTGCGAGCGATCCGGTCGATCCGCGATGGCCAGCGTTGCCAGCCATTGTCCATCGGGTGCAGCTTGACGATGAGCTCGCCCGCCCGTGGCGCGTGCGTCGCGAAGGAGCGGATCACGCGCCCGAGCATCTCGGACAGACAGTTGAATGGCGAGGACAGGCGGATCTGGTAATCGCTCTGGAGCTGTAGGGCGACCAGCCAGTAGGGCTGCGTCGGGGTGTGGAGTGCGGCGCGGCGCGCCCGGCCCCCAAAGGCCCATTTCCGAAGCCAGCAGAGATAGTCGAGCACCGGTGGATAATACTTGTCGGAGACATAGGCAGGAAACAGCGGCCGGCCCAGCGTCATCGCCAAGTGGAAGAGCACTTCCGACGCCGCTTCACGCGGAAAGCCGTGCAGATGCTTGGGTGTGAGATCGGGCATCGGGCGCCCCTCGGCAAGCTGTCTGATCGCAGCCGGATCGCGCGGGAAGTGTGAGGCAGCCCCCATGCCCTCTGGCTCGAACGTAAGCCAGTCGGGCCGCAGATAGCCGTTCTCGATGACCCAGGCTCGGACACGCGCGCGTCGCGCCACCGTGACGGCTGCGCGGTGATAGGGCAGGCCGTCGGCGTAGTATAGGATGTCGGAGACGGCCTCGCGCGCCACGATGGCGGCCAGTCGTTCGGGCCAGTCGGCGAGCCGACCGCGATAGAGACGCTGCTCCGGCCCATGCCAGCTCGCCCAATCCGCAAGGCAAAAGCCAATATGCAACACGCGCCGCCCATCGGCCCTGAGGCCCGCGGCGAGCTCCTGCCAGAACCGGCATGGCGGGCCCTGAAGCATCAAAACGGTGCCATCTGTGCTCATCGGCCACCTCCTTCGCCGGACCGGCCCGCGCCGGATTACCCGGGCTTAACCAATCGCGGTTAACAGAGCCGTACCGGATCGAGGGAGGGCGCAATGCGCACGGTCCTGCTGCTCCAGGGGCCCGCCTCCTGGTTCTTCACCCGGCTCGCGCAGGCGCTGCGGGCGCGCGGGGCGCGCGTGCTTCGGGTCCTGCTCTGCGCGGGAGATTGGCTCTTCTGGCGCGGTGATGGGGCGATCGCCTATCGCGGGCGCCCCGCCGAGTGGGCGGGGTGGCTCTCGGCATTCTGTCGCCGGGAGGGGGTAAGCGAGATCGTCTGCCTTGGCGACGGGCGGTTCTGGCATGCCGAGGCGATTGCCGTCGCTCGGCGCATGGGCACGGCCGTCCATGTTGTGGAGCAGGGGCTGCTCCGGCCGGGCTGGCTGCGGGTCGAGCCGCCGGGCTGGCCGATCGTGTCCGCCCCGCCGAACACGGCCACCGGGACAGGGACCGGACCTCGTGCACCCTCTTACCGTGCCCCCTTCGCGAGCTATGCGGCGATGGATGTAGCCTGGAACCTTGCCAACCTCATCGGGGCACCGCTCTGGCCGCATTACCGGCGACATGCGCTCGATCATCCGGTGCGGGACTGGGCGGGATGGCTCCTCAAGACGGCGAACTGGCCGCTTCGACGGCGCATGGTTGCGCGGGCAATGGCACGCATCACGTCTCATGACGGGCCGGTGTTCCTGTTCGCGCTGCAACTCGAGGGGGATTTTCAGATCCGGCTCCATGGCCCTGCTGGCGGCCAGCGCAAGGCCTTGGCCAATATCGCCGCAAGCTTTGCCGCGCATGCGCCCGAGAATGCCCTGCTCGTGACCAAGCGCCATCCGCTCGACAACGGTCTTGCGCCTTGGCCGGCGATTGTCCGAGCCACAGCGGGGCGAGCCGCGCAGCGCTGCGTTTTCCTCGCCGGAGGCGCGCTCGAGCCACTCCTAAGCTGTGCTGCAGGCGTGTTGACCGTCAACTCCACGGTCGGCCTCCAGGCGCTTCGAGCCGGCCGGCCCGTCAAGGTGCTCGGCCGCGCGGCTTACGATCTGCCCGGGACGACCGACCCTCAGCCGCTCGAAGCGTTTTGGCGGGCACCGCGCGCGCCTGTGCCCGCGGTTGTTGCCCAGTTCGTAGATCGGTTGCTGACCGAGACCCATCTGCCGGGGGGGTTCGATGGTGCAGGCGCGGCGCCGGGCGCCGCGGCCATGGCAGATCGCATCCTCGCGCGAGAACCGCTATGCGTCGGCTGACCGCGGGCGCCGTTGTGCTGACCGGCGCAACGGGTGGCATCGGTTGCGCGCTTGCCGAGGCATTGGCTGCCCCGGGCCGCGCGATGCTCCTGGTGGCGCGAGACGCAGGACGGCTCTCCACACTCTCAGAACGCATATCGAATCACGGCGTCGATGCCCATACCGCAGCCATCGATATCCGCGATGCGAGGGCGTTGGCCGATCGTCTCCGTGCCTTCGATGCACAGCATCCCGTGAGCATCGTGATCGCGAATGCGGGGGTCAGCTCGGGCAGACGACCGGGCGGAGGGCAGGAAAGCCCTCAGGATGCCCGGCGCGTGATCGAGACCAACCTGCTCGGCACGCTCAACACGGTTGACCCACTGCTGCCATTCATGATCGCGCGGCGAGAGGGGCATCTCTTGTTGGTCAGCTCGCTTGCCGCCATCCGGCCGCTGCCTGCGATGCCGGCCTATGGGGCGAGCAAGGCAGCGATCCGAGCCTATGGCACAGCGCTCCGCGGCACGCTGGCGGGGACCGGTGTCGGGGTCACCGTTGCGTGCCCGGGCTTCGTCGATTCCGCCATGACACGCCGCCACCGAGGACCGCGTCCGCTCGAATTGCCGCCCGCTACGGCCGCGCGCCGGATGTTGGACGCTGTAGATCGCGGCCGTTCCATCGTCAGTTTCCCCCGGGCCCTTGCTGCCCTCGCATGGCTGGGCGCCCGCTTGCCACCCCGGCTTTCGGACTGGGCGGTTCGGGGGGTCGACGCTGAGGCAATCGAGGTCGAGCCCCACTCGGACGCTTAGTTCTCCGCCAGTACAGCCGCGGTTGCAGCCACCGCGTGGTCGATCTGGGCGTTGGTGTGGGCCGCGGTGACGAAGAAGCGCAGCCGCGCCATCCGCTCCGGCACGGCGGGGTGAACGATCGGCAGCGCCTGAACGCCGCGGCGCCCAAGCGCAGCCGAGGCTCGCACAGCACGCAGACTGTCCCCAACGATGATCGGGCACACCGCGTGCCCCTCCGACAGACCCGTGTCGAGACCCGCTGCGGCTGCCTGAGCGCGAAACCGCTGGCCACGATCAGCAAGCCGCAGCACGCGATCGGGCTCGCGCAGCATCACGGCCAGCGCCGTCTCGGCGGTGGCCGCCAGAGGTGCGGCCAGGCCAACGGAATAGACGAACCCCGGCGCGCGCGTCCTCAGATGCGCGATCAGCGCCGACGAGCCACAGATGTAGCCGCCACAGGAGGCGAGCGTTTTCGACAGGGTGCCCATCCAGATCTCGACCTCTCGCGGTGCGATGCCGCTCGTCTCGGCAAGCCCGCGGCCGGTGGCTCCGAGGACCCCGAGCGCATGCGCCTCGTCGACCATCAGCCAAGCCCCGTGCTGGCGTTTGATCTCGACAAGACCGGCGAGATCAGGCGTGTCGCCGTCCATCGAGTAAAGCCCCTCGACGCAAATCAGCGCATGACGGTGATCGCGTCTGCGTCGGGCCAGGGCGTTGGCGATCCAGTCGAGATCGTTGTGCGGCGCCATGAGACGGGTTGCCCCTGACAGCCGGACCCCCTCGCTGACCGAGTTGTGCGAGAGCTGGTCGACGATGACGAGGTCCTCCGGGCCGACCATGGCCGCGATGGTGCTCATATTCGTCGCGTGTCCAGAGACCATCGCGAGTGCCGCCTCGGTGCCCTGCATTGCTGCTAGCGCGGCTTCGAGACTTCGGTGATACGGTCGCTCGCCCCCCGCCAGGCGACTGGCCGAGGGTGACACCCCCCACCGCGCGATCGCATCCTGTGCGGCTTGCATCACTTCAGGATGGCCATTGAGATCGAGATAATCGTAGCTTGCGAAGTTTGTCTGCGCGACGCCCTCGACCACAGCGTCGAGCGTGGCCCCATGTTCGCCGAGACGGAAGTAGGGCGCCTCCAATCCGAGCGCGGCGAGCGCGGCGAGTTGCATCTGCACGGAGCGGTGTGCTGGCAGATCGGCGAAGTCGTACGCGAGTGGTGCTGCGGTCCTCGCGGGTTCCGGGGCCCGCGAGGAGGGATCCGTCCGCCGCCTGGCTTCAGCGCATCTCAACGCGGCAATCACGGCGTCGACCTCGGTTTCGGCCTTCCCGCTCATGCATCCGCCTGCTGGATTGCCTGCGCGACCACTGCACGGTCGTTCCCCTCCGCCAGATGACGGTCCATCAGCCCATCTGCCTCGGCTTTCGACGAACTGCCGCGCTCCGCGAGCGTTCGTCGCGCGATCTCAGCGAGGCTCGCCTGCCCCGACAACACGGCGGGCGGGAGGGCGAGGCCCAATTGGTCCTCGGCCATCAGCCGGAGATCCATGGCCATCAGGCTGTCGAGCCCGAGATCGCCCACAGGGCGGTGGATTTCGATTTCTTCTTTCGGCAGCTGGAGAAGGCGGCTTAGCGTTGCCCGGAGCGCGTCGGTCAATTCTCGAAGCGCGGCGGCTGGGGCAAGATCGGTCAGCCGGTCGACCAGCCGTTGCTCGCGCGCGGGTGTCTCGGTGGCAACGCGGAGGTCGCCGAACAACTCTGTTCGCACCAATGATAGCATCGCGCCGAGGCGTGACCAATTGGCCGCTGCAAGGCGGATCGCAGCCGGCGGATCCTTGAGCGCAAGCAGGCCGGGCAACGCCTTCAGCGCCGCGTCGGCCGACAGAGCGCGCAGGCCCGCGGCCTCCATCCGCTCTCGATGGAGCGGATCGCGGGCGAGGGCACCGGCATCGGCGATCGGGCCCCAGGCGATCGACATGGCCGGTCGCCCCTCGGCACGTCGGCGCGCGGCGAGCCCGTCGAGCGCCGCATTCGCGGCCGCATAGGCGCCCTGTCCGGGGTTGCCGAGTGCCGCTGCCAGCGAACCGAACAGCACAAAATGCGTCAGCCCGTCCTCGCGTGTCATTTGGTCGAGCAGGGTTGCGCCCGCGAGTTTCGGCTGGATAACGCGCTCGGCGGTCGACCTGTCGAGTGCGTGGGCCGCGCCGTCCTCGATGACCGCGGCCGCATGCAGAATTCCTTCCAACCGGGTCTCGGCCCGCAATTGGGAGAGCAGCTTGGCCACTCCGTTCGGATCCGACATGTCGGCGGCCACGCAGCGGATCGTTGTCCCCCGGCGCTTCAAGTCCTCGAGGGCGTGCTCGTCTTCGGGACGCGGTCGCCCGCTGCGCCCCACAAGCCAGAACTCGCGCACACCGCTCTCCGCGAGGCACCGGGCGGCGGCGAGGCCGAAGCCGCCAAGGCCGCCGGTAATCAGCCAGGCGCCGTGGCCCATGGGGCGCGCGACTTTGCGGGCATCGGGCGTGGGTGGCTTGACGACGATCTTTCCAAAATGCCCGGACCCGCGCATGAGCCGCATCGCCGCCTCGGCGTCGCCAGCATCGTATTGCCGGAATGGCAACGGCCGGTAGGTCCCGCTGGAAATGCCGTCAGCAAGGCGATGGAGGAGCGCGGTGGTTGCATCGGGCCGTTGGCTCGCCAGCCGATCGATGTCGACCGAATGATAGGAGATGCTCGTGCGAAACCTGCGAAGCCCGATGCGCGTGTCGCTGAGGAAATCGCGCTTCCCAAGCTCCAGGAAGCGGCCGAACGGTGCTAAGCAGTCGAGCGAGCGACGCATGGGCTCGCCGGCGAGACTGTTGAGCACCACGTCGACGCCGGAACCGCCGGTTGCCTCAAGCACCGCGTCGGCAAACCCGAGGCCGCGGCTGTCGAAGACATGCTCCGCACCCAGCGCGGAGACGAGAGCGCGCTTGGCGGGGCTTCCGGCTGTCGCGAAGACCCGCGCGCCGGCAGCACGAGCCACCTGCATGGCGGCGAGGCCGACCCCACCGGCTGCCCCGTGCACAAGCACGCTCTCCCCGCTCGAGACGTGCGCGAGATCGACGAGCGCATGAATCGCGGTCAGGAACGCAACCGGCAATCCGGCCGCTTCTTCTGGAGCGAGCCCGGGCGGGAGTGTCACAGCCGCCGCTTCGGGCACGGTTGCGTGGCTCGCGAAGGCGTTGGCCGCGAGGGCCATAACGGGCGTTCCTTCCTTCAACGCCGTATCGGGCCCGGCCCGGATAACATGGCCGGCGAGCTCCATGCCGAGACCGGCGCCGGCGAGCCCATCTTCGACCGCCTCCTCCGGCAACGCTCCTTGGGCCAGCAGGACGTCGCGGAAGTTGAGCCCTGTGGCAGTGACACTGATCTCAATCTCGCCACGGCCCGGGCTCCGACGCCGGCATGATCGCCAGCCGAATGGCCGTCCGGGACGCGCTTCGAGCCGCAACGCTCCGTCCGCTCCGGAGACCGCGGCGTCCTCGGCCGAAGGCTTGTGGATGTGTACGCGCATCGCCCTGGTGCCGCATCCGTCGATCCAGATCGCGCGGTCCTCGGGCGGAGATCCGATATGGCTGGCGAGGGCGGCTGCCGCGGTCTCGGGCCGGAGCGACGTCGCCAGGATCGCAAGGCGCGCGGGTCGCTCCGGTGCCTCGTTGGCCAGGCACCGGAGAAACCCGACGATCCCTTGCGCAAGTGGACAGGCGCCCGCAGGCTCGCTGCTCCGCAGGACCACCCAAAGAGCGTGTGGGCCCCTCGCATGCTGCTGTGCGATGTCAGCGACCGCAGTGGCAAGGCGGCCAGCGGGCTCGCCATCTGGGTCGACCAGCAGCAGCAGAGGCGCCGCTTCGCCACGCGCCGGCCCCAGCCGGGCGGCAAGCGCCGCAGCGAGCGCCGGGTCGACCTGCGCGCTTTCGATCCGAGCGCCGTATGGAGGAGCCGTCGGCTCTTCCTTTGGGCTCGCGCACTGGGGGAGCCGTGCTGCGACCAGCGCATCCCCCCCCGGGAGCGCGGTCTCCTCCGCCGCGAGACCGACGGCGGCGAAACGGCCGGCATGGCTGGACCCCGGGATTTTTCTGGCTGCACCCTCGAGGATGTCTAGCGGGCTCTCCCATCGCTCGGCAGAAAGGACCGCGGCGCCGGGACTGAGCCGCGTGACAAGGCCGGAACGATCCCAACCTGCTGGCGGGTCGAGAAGCAGGGCGGCGTCGAACTGCCCCCCGGCGAGCGTCCAGGGCTCACAGATCACGACACGGCCCGCTCCGGCTTCGAGAAGGGCGCTCTCGATCGCCTCTCCCACAGCACCTTCGGCAACCAGGAGCACATCCCGGCGGGAGCCGACCGGCCAGCGGCCAAGGAGATCGCGCGCCGCCGTCATCAGCGCTGCTGCGCGCTTGCTGCGACGTGGGCAGCCGAGGGCGGTCCCGTCCTGCCGCATGGGGGGCGGGGGCGCAGTCGCGTGCCAGGCGGACAGTGCATCGCCCTGTCGGACGGTCTCCCCGAGGCGCGCCGCCTCATCGGGCGCCCGCGCGACGATCGCTCGGATGAGCGCGGGCAACGGTGGGGTGGGGCAGGGCGCCGGCGGTGCCTCCTCACCAAGGGCCTCCCGTGCCGCCGTTGCGAGACGCGCCGATCCGGGGCCGCCCTCCGTGACCTTGGTCGTGGCGTCCCATGCCAGACGCCGTGCGAGACCATCGAAGAGGAGGTTCGTCTCGTCTGCGGCATCGGGCTCACCAACTGGTAGGCACGGCGCGGGCGGTCGACCAGGTGAGATTGGCACCAATCGCTCGGTCCAAGCTTGCTGGGTGAGGGCCGGTCGTCGCGCGGCGCGAGCCAGCCGCAAGCCGGTCAGCCCGACAACCGCGGTGCCGCGGCTGTCCAACAGCACAAGATCGGCCGTCACCGAGCGGGGGCTGGCCCTGCGGAGCAAGACCCTCGCTCGCCGCGCCGGCCCGCCCTCGGCAACCCGGAGCCGGCCGATCCGGCTCGGCAACAGCAGGTCTCCTTCCAGCGCGACATCGGGCAGGGCTGCGCGCACGACCGGTTGGAGCGCCTGAAAAGCGGTGTCCAGTGCTGCGATGTCGAGGCCGGTGTCGAAGATCGCCGAGCCTTCGATCGGGAGCTCGACGACGTCCGGGCCGAGATCGAGAGTGCCGGCACGCCGAAACGCGGGACCGTAGTCGAGCCCGTCGCCCGAGAGGGCTTGGTAGAGGCGATGGGCCGGGAGAGCCCCACCGCCATCGGCTGCCTCCGACGGTGCCACGATCGGATGACCCGCATCCTCGCGCAGTGTTGCACGCGCGTGGAGCTGCCAGCCCAAATTCTCGCCGGGCCGATCGGGCGCGCTCTCAATCGTGAGCAGGCCGCTTTCGGCCTCGAGCCGCGTGCGAAGACGTCTTGGTCGGTCGGGTGTGAGGGGCAGCGGCGCGATGAGAGTGAGATCGATGAGTTCCGGCCGCGGCATCGCATCCATCCCCGCCGCCAAGGCGATGGCCGCGAGGGCCGCGGCGGGCACCACGATCGCTCCCTCCACGCGATGATCGGCAAGCCAGGGGAAGAGCTGGGGATCGAGCGACTGCTCCCAAAGACCTGTTGCTTGCGCTGGGCCGAGCAGCGGGTGGTGCGCTTGCGCCGGCGCCGCCTGGTCCGCCAAGCAATGCCTCTCAAGCTGCCACCCGTAGTGTGGTGGGCGTGCCCATGCGCGCTCCGTCGGACCGTAGACACGCCGAGCATCCACTGGCGCGCCATGGGCCACGGCGTTCGAGAGGATCGCCGGGAGCGTTGCGTCGTCCTCGGTGCGTCCGTCGAGGCTTGCAAGTGCCACGCCGGGCCGGGCGATCGCGGCCAGCGTGTCGGTCAGATAGCGGGCAAGCACCGGGCGGGGGCCGATCTCAAGGAAGATGCCGCCGCCGGCCTCCGCCATGGCCGCCGTTGCCTCGCGAAACCGCACGGGCTCGCGCAGGTTGCGCCACCAGTAGTCGAGATCTGGCGCTTCAGTGCGCAGCTGTCCGTCGGTGGCCGAGGCGAAGGGCAGGACCGGGGCGCGCGCGGCGAGCCCGCCGAGCGCCGCGCGGAACGGCTCCCGCAACGGCTCGAGCGCTGGACTGTGATAGGGTTGCTGAATCGCGAGCCGTCGAAGCGCGAGACGCGTCGCACGGGCATGGGCGGCGAAGGCTTCGAGCCCGTCCGGAGATCCGGTGACGGTGCTGCTCCGCGGGCTGTTGTCGCCCGAGAGGACGAGATCGGGGATTTCCGAGGCAGCGATAGCCGCCTCGGTCTCCTCCGCGCTGGCAAGGACCGCCGCCATGCCTCCAGTGCCTGCGAGTGGGACGACGAGAGGCGCGCGTGTCGCGATGAGGCGCACCGCTTCTTCCAGACCAAGCCCGCCCGCGCACCAGGCTGCTGCGACCTCCCCCACGGAGTGACCGAGCACCGCCTCGGCCCTGAGCCCACGTGCCGCCAGCGCCTCGACCAGGGCCACCTGCAGCGCGAAGAGCGCGGGCTGGGCGTGGCACGGATCCGCGAGATCACCGGGCTCGCGCGGGTCCTGCGCGGGATCGATCGCCCGAAAGAGACGCGACACGTGGTCATGCGCCGCGCGAAAGGCGGGATCGGCCTCACGAAGGCCGGCGCCCATCCCCGCCACCTGCGATCCGTTTCCGGAGAAGACGAAGACGAGCCGGGCGGGCCCCTCGGGCCTTTGGCCTTGGACGATTGCCGTGTCATCGGCGAGCCGCGCCGAGGCGGACAGCTCACCGGTCGCGGCCACGACGGCGCGGTGGCGAAGATGCTCGCGCCGGTGCGCCGCCGCACTGACGAGGGCCGCCGCCTCGGGTGCCGAGGCCTCGCCCAGGTGCGCGCGCCATCGCAGGAGCTGGCCGGCCAGCGCCGCCTTGCTGGCGGCGGAAATCACAAGGAGCGGCGGCTCGGACGTCACCGGCGTGGCCCGGGCCTCGGTCACCTCCATCACCACCGAGGCATTGGCCCCACCGAAGCCGAAGGAATTGACGATAGCTGCGGGCCGCGCGCCCTCAAGCGGGCGCTGCGTGCGTGCAGGCGCGATGCCGAGCCCCTTCCAGTCGATCGCAGGCGAGGGCGTCTCGCAGCCCCGCGATGCCGGCAGTTCGCGGTGCTCGAGTGCGAGAGCGGCTTTCAAGAGCCCTGCGAGGCCCGAGGCCGGCTCCAGATGTCCGATCTGCGGTTTGACCGAGCCGATCGGCAGCGGCGGGCCCGATCGGCGCCCGAGCGCCCTGCCGATCGCCTCGGCCTCCACCGGATCGCCCACAGGGGTGCCGGTTCCATGCGCCTCGACGAAGGCGATGCGCTCGCGATCGAGACCGGATGCGGCGAGCGCGGTCTCGATCAGCGCCTGTTGGCGGGCGGACGATGGGCGCGTCAGCCCGCCCGTGCGCCCCTCGGTGTTGGTCGCCGTCGCCCGGATCACCGCGCGGGGGCGGTCTCCGGCGGTGCACGCCTCAGTCGACCGGCCGAGCACGAGCGCGACCGCCCCCTCGCCCCGCACATAGCCATCGGCCTCCGCGTCGAAGGCGCGGAGCCGCCCCGTCGCCGAGAGCATGCCCGCCTGGGCAAAGCCGACGAAGGGCAGCGGCGAGAGCAGAGCATGCACGCCGCCCACCACCGCGATATCGATCTCGCTCGCTGTAAGGGCACGCACCGCCTGATCGAGCGCCACGAGAGACGAAGAGCAGGCCGTATCCACCGTCTGGCTCGGGCCGCCGAGATCAAGACAGTGAGAGATGCGGTTGGCGACGAGGCTGAGCGTGTTGCCCGTCATGAAGGACGGGTCGATCAGCCGCGGGTTCTCAAGGAAAAGATGCGCGTGGTCCGATGCCGAGCAGCCGACATAGACCCCGGTGCGCCCGCCGCCGAGCCGGCGCGAGGTGAGGCCTGCATCCTCGATCGCCTCCCACACGGTCATCAGGAGGAGGCGCTGCTGCGGGTCGGTCTGCTCCGCCTCGCGTGCCGAGAAGCCGAAGAAACCGGCGTCGAAATCCCAGATCCCATCGACGAGGCCCGCGACCTCGGCATGGCTGCGTCCGGGATGGCGGGGATCGGGGTGCCAGTAGCGCGCGCGGTCCCACCGCCCGGAGAGCGGAACAATGGCGCTCTCACCCTCCACGAGCAGGCGCCAATAGGCCTGAGGGTCGGGCGCGCCGGGGAGCCGGCAGGCATGGCCGAGGATCGCGACGCCCGCGCCTGCCTCGACGGCCCGCACCTCGGCGGGCCCGCCGGCGTCCTCCCCCTGCGCACCAGCGCCGACAGATGCCTCGGCCGCCTCCCACCCCAGCGCATCGTCCATCGCTCGCCTCCGCTCCGGCGGTCCGCCCGCCCGCGGACCCGCGCAAATCTCGCCCACGGCATCCGGCCATTCTGGCGGACGGAGCCTCGCGATCGCCCGGCGGCGCCGCGCTCCGGACCCCTCGGCCCGGCGCGTTAACCATCCCGGGCTCGGGTTAACATCGCCTGAAGGACGGCGACGGTACCCCGCCGCGCCGGATGCTTGATTGCCGCACGCGTTTTGGTCATTCTACTAAGGGGTTGAGGGGGTGTGTTGGGAGCCGGGATGGATCAGCACGCGGCCGAGAGTAAAGTCGCCGCCGCTGAGGTGACGCCGATCCGCAAGACGATGCGGGTCGCGGCGGTCGTGATGCTCATGTTCGCCTTCTGCCTGATCGCCGCCGAATGGGTTGCGCCGACGCTCGGCGTCGCGCCCGGTGCGCTCCTCGCTGCCGGCCTCGTGCTGTGCCTCTCGGCTAATGTCCTGAGCGCCCTGCTGCTGATCGGGCGCAGCCGCCGGTAACGACTCGCGGCCCCGATGTGCCGATGACGGCCGCGTTATCGCCATGATTGCGTGGTTCCGTCCCATTGTGGGAATGGGAGTTCGTTATGCAGGTGCAGCAACCGTCGTCGGACCCGATCCGGTCCGTCATGCGCAGCACGGCCTCGGCCTGCCTTGCCGGCGCATCGCTTCTGGTGGTGGCCGATTGGGCAGGTCTGATGCCGCTCCAGGCCGAGAGCACGGTGCTGACCATCGCCATCGTCCTCGGGCTCTGGGCGACCGTCCTCAGCCTCGCAGTGCTGCTGCGCCGACCGCGCGACTGAGCGACACCGGTGGCTGACGCGGGCGGCTCGCATGGGCGGCAGGCCCGAGGCGTCGGGATCCGAGGTGCAGGCGTCGCTCCCGGGCCATGATGCGACGGGTCCGGTCGCGTCGGACCCAGGTCTGCATGCGAGGCGGAACGATCTCGCCCGTGCGGCGACCGACGAGGATCCCGCCCATGCTCACCTTTCGCTGCCCCTATTGCGGCGCCGACTGTGACGAGACCGAGCTCGCCCCCGGCGGCCAGGCACATCTGACGCGCCGCGGCCCCGAGGCGAGCGACGAGGCCTTTGCCGACTATCTTTTCACGCGCGAGAACGCCAAGGGCGTGCATTTCGAGCGCTGGCGCCATGTCTATGGCTGCGGCAAGTGGTTCCACGCCGCCCGCTGCACCCAGACGCTTGAGGTCTTCGCCACCTACCCCGCGCAGTGCACCGAGCCGCCCGCCGAGGTCATCGCCGCGATCCGCGCGCGCCGGCCGGACTGGAGGGGCTGAGATGGGCTATCGTCTGGACACCGGCGGGCGGCTGATCGACCGCGCGCAGGAGATCTCGTTCCGCTTCAACGGCGAAGGGATGAGCGGCTTCGAGGGCGACACCCTTGCCGCGGCGCTGCTCGCCAATGACCGGATGCTGGTCGGGCGCTCCTTCAAGTATCACCGGCCCCGCGGCGTGATGACCAACGGGCCCGAGGAGCCAAACGCGCTCGTCGGCCTCGGCCTCGGCCCCCGCTTCGAGCCGAACCAGCGCGCGACCACCACCGAGCTCTTCGCCGGCCTCGAGGCGCAGAGCCAGAACCACTGGCCCTCGCTCGAGCGCGATCTCGGCGCGGTAAATGGCTGGATCGCGGGCCTCGCGCCGGTCTTCTCGGCGGGGTTCTACTACAAGACCTTCCTCGCGCCGCGGATCGCGTGGAAGCACGTCTTCGAGCCGGTGATCCGCCAGGCCGCGGGCCTCGGCCGGGCACCGGCGGAGGCGGATCCCGACACCTATGAGCATCTCCACGCCCACACCGACATCCTGGTGATCGGCGGTGGGATCGCGGGCCTTGCGGCGGCACGGGCGGCGGCCGAGGCCGGAGCGGATGTCCTGCTGGTGGAGCAGGCGGCCCGTTGGGGCGGCCGCGCGCTCGTCGAGGAGGAGACCCGCATCGACGGCCTGGCCGCGCCCGACTGGGTGGCGCGCGAGGTGACGGCGCTCTCGGGGATGCCGGGGCTCACCCTGCGCACCCGCACCATGGCGGCGGGGCTCTACGACCATGGCTACGCGCTGCTCTACGAGCGCGTGGCGGACCACCGTCCGGGCCTTCCGGGCGCCCCGCGCCACCGGCTGTGGCGGGTGCGCGCGCGGCAGATCGTGGTGGCGACCGGGGCGCTCGAGCGGCCGCTCGCCATGGCCAACAACGACCTGCCGGGCGTCCTGCTCGCCTCGGCGGTGCGGGACTATATCCGGCTCTATGGCGTCTGCCCGGGCCGGCGGGCTCTTGTCGTGGCCAACAACGACAACGCCTATCGCACGGCGCTGACGCTTGCGGCTGCGGGTGCCGAGGTCGCCGCGGTGGTCGATGCGCGCCGCGATGTGCGCGGTGCGCTGCCCGAGGCGGTCCGTGCGCGCGGGATCCAGGTGCTCGAGGGCCACGGAGTCGCCAAGCTCAAGGGCGGGCGCCGCGTCGAGGCGGCGGAGATCGCGCGGCTCACCGAGAGCGGCATCGGCGGCGCGGGCCAGACGCTCGCCGTCGACTGCGTGGCGATGTCGGGCGGTTGGTCGCCCGCGGTGCATCTCTGGAGCCAGGCAGGCGGCAAGCTTTCCTGGGACGACACGGGGCTGATGTTCCGGCCCCATCCCGAGCGTGGCGTGCCGATCGGTGCCGACGGTGCGCCGAGCACCGCCTGCGCCGGCGCGGCAAATGGCGAGCTCGCGACCGCACCCTGTCTCGCCGATGCCCGGCTCGCGGGTCGCCGCGCGGCAGAGGCCGCAGGGTTCGTGACCGCAGCCGAGGCGCCCGAGGACGCGCCCGCGCAAGCCGTCGAGGAGGCGGCCGAAGCGCCCGTCGAGCCCTGCTGGCTGATGCCCGGCCGCGAGAAACTCGCCCACGGCACCAAGCATTTCGTCGATTTCCAGAACGACGTGACCGCCGCCGATATCCGCCTCGCCGCGCGCGAGGGCTATGAGAGCGTCGAGCACGCCAAGCGCTACACCACGCTCGGCATGGCGACTGATCAGGGCAAGACATCCAACATCATCGGCCTCGCGATCCTTGCCGACGCGCTCGGGCGCGAGATCCCCGAGGTCGGCACCACCACCTTCCGCCCGCCCTACACGCCGATCTCCTTCGGCGCGATCGCGGGGCAGGCCAAGGGTCCGCTCTTCAAGGCCGTGCGCCAGACCCCGATGCATGGCTGGCACGCGGCCAACGGCGGCGATTTCGAGCCGGTGGGCGACTGGTTCCGCCCCTACTGCTACCGCCGCGCCGGCGAGGACCGCCACCGCGCCGTCGCGCGCGAGGTGGCGAACACCCGCGCCCAGGTCGGCCTGATCGACGCCTCGACGCTCGGCAAGATCGAGGTCGCGGGCCCCGACGCCGCCGAATTCCTCGACCGGGTCTACACCGGCAAGATGTCGTCGCTGAAGACCGGGCGCTGCCGCTACGGCCTGATGTGCACCGAGAACGGCTTCCTCTTCGACGACGGCGTGGTGGCGCGGATCGGGCCCGAGCGGTTCCTGCTCCACACCACGTCGGGCGGCTCGGACCGGGTGGCCGGCCATCTCGAGGAGTGGCTTCAGACCGAGTGGTGGGACCTCCGCGTCTTCACCCAGAACGTCACCGACCAATGGGCCCAGATCGCCGTCGCCGGGCCGCGGGCGCGCGACCTGCTGACGGCGGCCGGGACCGGGATCGACCTCTCGGCCGGGGCGCTGCCCTTCATGTCCTTCGCCGAGGGCGCGGTGGCGGGCTGCCCGGTGCGGCTCTACCGGATCTCGTTCTCGGGCGAGCTTGGCTTCGAGCTGGCCACTCCCGCGGGCCACGGCCGCGCGCTCTGGCGGGCGCTGCTGGCGGCCGGCGAGCCGCTCGGCCTGATGCCCTACGGCACCGAGGCGCTCCATGTCATGCGCGCCGAGAAGGGCTTCATCATGATCGGCGACGAGACCGACGGCACCGTGACGCCCCAGGATCTCGGCCTCGACTGGGCGATCTCGAAGAAGAAGCCCGACTATCTCGGCAAGCGCGCGCAGGACCGGATCGACCTCCGCCGGCCGGACCGCAAGCAGCTCGTCGGCCTCTTCACCGAGGACCCGGCCTTCGTCCTGCCGGACGGCGCCCATGCGGTGGCCGCGCTCGCCGAGGCGGGCAAGCCGATGACCACGATCGGGCACGTCACCTCGACCTACTTCTCCCCGAGCCTCGGCCGCTCGATCGCGATGGCGCTGATCGAGCGAGGCCGCGAGCGGATGGGCGACACACTGAAATTCCCCATGGAGGACGGCGAGGTGGTCAAGGCGCAGGTGGTCTCGCCCGTCTTCTTCGATCCGGAGGGAGCCCGCAATGTCTGAGCCCGTCGCCCCTCTCGGTGGCCGCAACGCAGAGCCCCGGCTCGGCCTCGTGATCACGGAGCGCGGGCCGCTCGGCCAGATCGCGCTCAAGGCTCCGGCGCTCGGCGATCCCGCGGTGTCGGGGGCTGTCGAGGCGGTCACCGGGCTTCCGGTGCCGGAGCCGCTGGGGGTCCGCTCGGGGGTGGCACACCGGGTGGTCTGGATGGCGACGGACGAGCTCCTCCTCCTCCTGCCCCGGGACGAGGTCGCCGGCGCGCTCGAGACGATCGCCGAGCGGCTCGGCGGCACGCACCATATGGCGCTCGACGTCTCCGATGCGCGCGCGGTCATCACGCTCAGCGGGGCGGATGCGGCGGAGACGCTTGCCAAGGGCGCGCCGGTGGATTTCCGCGAGACGGCCTTCCCCGTCGGCTGTGCCCGGCGCACCCATCTCGGCGGCCTTGCCGTGGGCATCTGGCGGCTCGGGCCCACCGACTGGGAAATCGTCTGCTTCCGCTCCTATGCCCACCACCTCTTCGACTGGCTGGCAGTGGCCGGCACCGAGGGCGCCGAGGTCGGGCACCTCTCCGGATCTCCTGTGGCTTGAGTGCAACGCGGCTGCGGCATCTATGCTGCGCCTGCGAATACTCGGGTTGCGGAAAACGCATGGGTGCTCGGGCCCGGCAGTTCCTATCTCTCAGGCAAACTTCGAGGGGTCGCCGGGGCGGCTTCTCGGCCCGGAGCCGTTGGGAGCAGAGAATGACCGGTACCCTAGAGAAACAGTCTGCCGAGTTTCGGCTGACCGCCGATCCCGAGATCGTCCACCAGAGGATCGCCGAGGCCCGCCGGCTCCGCGCCGAGGCGCTGCGCGACCTCGTCTCCCGCCTGATCGCGGCGATGCCGCGGTGGCGCTGGCAGGTCGCGCGCCAGGCCTGAGGCCGGATCAGCGGCTGTCGGGGAGCACCACGACGGCCTTCGGATCCCAGGAGAGGCGCACGCGGCTCTCCCAGTCAATCTGCTCCTCAAGCGCGCGGATGCGGTTGGTTCGGGCGACGCGCAGGCGCGGGCCCTCGCCGACCGAGACGTGATAGATCGACATGTCGCCCAGATAGCCGATGTCCTCGACCCGCCCGATCAGCGAGTTGGGCTCTGCGGCCGCGTCGGGCTCGACGCCTTCGATGCCGAGCTTCTCGGGCCGGATCGCGAGCGCCACGCGCCCGTCGGTCAGGCGGTCTGGGCCGAGTTCGGCCACCGCGCCGAGATCGAGCGCGACCGCACCGGCCGCGGGATCCGCCACGCGGCCCTCGAGGATGTTCACATCGCCGATGAACTCGGCGACATATCGCGACGCCGGCGCCTCGTAGACCTCATGCGGCTCGCCGACCTGGGCGATCCGCCCCTCGTTCATCACCGCGAGCCGCGTCGAGACGGTCATCGCCTCCTCCTGGTCATGGGTGACGATCACGAAGGTGAGGCCGAGCTTCTCCTGGATGCCCACCAGCTCGAACTGCGTCGCCTCGCGCAGCTTGCGGTCGAGCGCGCCGAGCGGCTCGT
>CAYORO010000006.1:0-41054 GCA_964406355.1 uncultured Limibaculum sp. | reverse complement strand
GCCTGGACCCGCTTCATGTGCTCGCGGTCCTTGATGATGTAGGGCATCTCGAAGACGCCGAAGGTGTCGTCGACTGACGACATCACCGAGGACGGCAGCGCGAAATCGACCTGGCCGAGCTTGAGCTTCTGGAGCAGCTCGCGGTCCTTGCCGAGCTGGCTCGAGCCGAAGGTCTGGACCTCGACGGCGCCGCCCATCTTGGTGTTGACGCATTCGGCGAAGGCGTTGACGGAGGACTCGAAGAGCGAGCCCGGTGCGCCGACATGGCCGAATTTGAGCGTGATGTCGGCCGCCGGCGCGGTGGTCGCGAGGAGCGCCGACGCGGCGGTCGCTGCGAGGATGGTGCGGATCGTCATGGTTGGTCCTCCCTTGAATGGTCCGCCCGGGTTGTCCCGGATCGGCGATGGCGTGGTCGTGTCGGTCAGGCGGCGGCCCGGGTCTCCATCGGCGTGGCCAGGAGATGGTCCATGGCCGCCCGCGCGCCCCCCTTCTGATGCGGAACACCGGCCTGCGCCAGTCCCATCTCGACGCCCGAAAGCGTCGCCATCAGCATCAGGTCGTTGAAGTCTCCGAGATGGCCGATACGGAACACGCGGTCCGCCACCTTCGAGAGCCCGTTGCCGAGCGAGAGATCGTAGTGCTCGAGCGTGATCGCGCGGAAGCGGTCGGCCGAGTGGCCCTCGGGCATCAGCACCGCGGTCAGCACGCCCGACTCGTGGCCTTGCGTGTTGCAGAGCACCTCGAGCCCCCAGCCGCGCACCGCGATGCGGGTCGCCTCGGCGTGGCGAGCATGGCGGGCGAAGACGGCCTCGAGCCCCTCCTCCTCCAGCATCTCGACCGCGGCGATGAGGCCGTGGAGCATGTTGGTGGCGGGCGTATAGGGGAAATAGCCGCGCGCATTGGCCGGCAGCATCTCGTCCCAGGCCCAGTAGGATTTCGGCAGGGTCGCCGCTTTCGACGCCTCGATGGCCTTGGGGCTCAGCGCGTTGAAGGAGAGCCCCGGCGGCAGCATCAGGCCCTTCTGGCTGCCCGAGACCGTCACGTCCACGCCCCAGGCGTCGTGCTCATAGGGCACCGAGGCGAGCCCCGAGATCGTGTCGACCATGTAGAGTGCCGGGTGGCCGGCCGCGTCGATCGCGCGGCGCACCGCCTCGATCGGGCTCACCGAGCCCGTCGAGGTCTCGTTGTGCACCACGCAAACCGCCTTGATCTCGTGGGCGCTGTCCTCGCGCAGGCGCGCCTCGATCGCGTCCGGATCGGCGCCGCCCCGCCAGTCGCCCCCGATGAACTCCGGCACGAGGCCGAGCCGCTCGGCGAGCGCCTTCCAGAGCGTCGCGAAATGGCCGGTCTCGTACATCAGCACGCGGTCGCCGGGCGAGAGCGTGTTGACCAGCGCCGCCTCCCACGCCCCCGTGCCCGAGGCGGGGTAGATCACCACCGGGTGCTCGGTGCGGAAGATCCGCTTGATCCCCTCGAGCGCCGCGCGGCCGACATCGGCGAAGCCCGGGCCGCGATGGTCGATCACGTCGCGGTCCATCGCGCGCAGGATCCGCTCCGGCGTGTTGCTCGGCCCGGGGATCTGCAGGAAGTGACGGCCCGCCTTGCGCATGTTTGTCTCCCGCGGCGCCCCTTGCCATGTGCGGAGCGCTCTGCCTTAATCTTCTGTATACAGAATACAGGGAGGCGTCGATGTCAACGGGTCTGTCGGCAGGGCAGTCGGAGCACCGAACCACGCGCGAGACGGGACGGCTCGAGCGGCGCCTGCGCGCGGCGGTCGAGGGGCGGGTCGCCGCCGACCGGTTCGAACGCGGGCGGTACGCGACCGATGCCTCGATCTATCAGGTGATGCCCGAGGCGGTCGTCGTGCCGAAGACGGTCGAGGATGTGCGCGCCACCATGGAGATCGCCCGCGAGGAGGGCGTGCCCGTGCTGCCCCGCGGCGGCGGCACCTCGCAATGCGGGCAGACGGTGAACCGCGCCGTGGTGCTCGACCTCTCGCAGCACCTGAACCGCCTCGTCTCGGTCGACCCGGAGCGGCGCGAGGCGGTGGTGGAGCCGGGCCTCGTCCTCGACCACCTCAACGCGGCGCTGAAGCCGCACGGCCTCTGGTACCCGGTGGACGTCTCGACCTCTTCGCGCGCGACGCTCGGCGGGATGACCGCCAACAACTCCTGCGGCGCGCGGTCGATCCGCTACGGCACCTCGCGGGACAACGTGCTGGCGATCGACGCAATCCTCGCCGACGGCACCCGCGCGCGGTTCGGCGAGACCGACCCGGAGGCGCTCGGCAACGCGGCCCCCGATGCGCTCTTCCGCGAGCTGATCGCCCTCGGCAGCCGCGAGGCCGACGAGATTGCCGCCCGCTTCCCGAATGTCGCGCGCCGCGTCGGCGGCTACAACATCGACGCGCTGGTGCCGAACGGCGCGCATCCCAACCTCGCGCATCTGCTGGTCGGATCGGAGGGCACCCTCGCCTTCTCCGAGCGACTCACGCTCAGGCTCTCGCCGCTGCCGGGCGCCAAGGTGCTCGGCGTCTGCCATTTCCCGTCCTTCTACGAGGCGATGGACGCGACCCAGCACATCGTCCGCCTCGGGCCCACGGCGGTGGAGCTCTTCGACCGGACGATCCTCGAGCTCGCCCGCGAGATCCCGCTCTTCCGCCCCTCGCTCGAGAAGTTCGTCCGCGGCGCACCGGATGCGCTCCTGATCGTCGAGTTCGCCGAGACCGAGATGGCCGAGAACCTCCGCCGCCTCGCCGGGCTGACGGACCTGATGGCCGAGCTCGGCTTCCGCTGGGGCGACACGGGCAAGCGCGAGGGCGGCGTCGTCGAGGCCGTCGAGCCCGCGCTCCAACAGGAGATCATCGAGGTTCGCAAGCAGGGCCTCAACATCATGATGTCGATGAAATCCGCGGGCAAACCCGTGAGCTTCATCGAGGATTGCTGTGTCGAGCTGAAGGACCTCGCCGCATACACCGACCGCCTGCAGGGGATCTTCACCCGCCACGGGGTGGGCGGCACCTTCTACGCCCATGCCTCGGTCGGCACGCTGCATGTGCGCCCGGTGCTGAACCTCAAGGAGGAGGCGGATGTCCGCACGCTGCGCGCCATCGCCGAGGAGACCTTCGAGATGGTGCGGGAGTACAAGGGCTCGCATTCCGGCGAGCATGGCGACGGGATCGTCCGCTCGGAGTTCCACGCGCCGATGTTCGGCGACCGCATGGTGACGGCGTTTGGCGAGGTGAAGCGGCTGATGGACCCGGACGGGCTCTTCAACCCCGGCCGCATCGTCGACCCGCCCAAGATGGACGACCGCTCCCTCTTCCGCTACGCGCCGAGCTACGACATGCCTGAGCGCGAGACGGTGTTCCGCTGGCCCGGCCATGTGGGGGCGGGGCGCGGTCTCCAGGGCGCCGTCGAGATGTGCAACAACAACGGCGCCTGCCGGAAGCTCTCCGGCGGGGTGATGTGCCCCTCCTACCGCGTGACGCGGGCGGAGAAGGACCTGGTGCGGGGCCGGGCCAACACGCTGCGCCTCGCGCTCACGGGCCAGCTCGGCGAGGGGGCGCTCACCTCGGACGAGATGGCCGAGACGATGAAGCTCTGCGTCTCCTGCAAGGCCTGCCGGCGGGAATGCCCGACCAGCGTCGACATGGCCAAGATGAAGATCGAGGTGCAGGCGGCGCGGGCCCGCGCGCGGGGCGTGTCGCTGCGCGACCGGCTGGTGGCGTGGCTCCCCCGCTATGCGCCCTATGCGCGCTTCGTGCCCTGGGCGATGAACGCGCCGCGCTGGCTGCCGGGCGCGGCCTGGGCCGCGGAGCGCCTCCTCGGCCTCGCCGCCGATCAGCCCCTGCCCCGCTGGCCCTGGGAGAGCTTTCACCCCGCGCAGTCGGCGGCGCCCGACGAGGCCGAGGTCCTCCTCTTCGGCGACACCTTCAACCGCCATTTCGAGCCGGAGAACCTCACGGCCGCGCAGGCGGTGCTCGCGGCTGCCGGGATCCCGTTCGGCCATGCCGAACCGCCAAAGGGCCGCCCGCTCTGCTGTGGGCGCACCTTCCTCTCGGCCGGGCTCGCCGAGAAGGCCCGCGCCGAGATCCAGCGCACCGCCGATGCGATCCGCCCGGCCCTGGAGCGTGGCGCCTATGTGGTCGGGCTCGAGCCCTCCTGCATCCTCACCTTCCGCGACGAGGCACCGGTGCTGCTCGACGACTGGCCCGAGGAGCTGGGCCGCCGGGTGATGCTCTTCGAGGAATATCTCGCCATGCGGATCGAGGAGGGCCTCGCGCTGCCGCTCCGCCCGATCGCGGCGAAGCGGGCGCTGCTGCACGGCCACTGCCACCAGAAAGCCTTCGACCTCGTGCGCCCGATCCGCACCATCCTCGCCCAGATCCCCGGGCTCGAGACCGAGCTCGTCGAGACCTCCTGTTGCGGCATGGCGGGGGCCTTCGGCTACCAGGCCGAGACCGCCGAGATCAGCCGGGCGATGGGCGAGCTCTCGCTCCTGCCGAAGGTGCGCGCGGCGGACCCCGACACCGTGATCCTGGCCGACGGCACCTCCTGTCGCCACCAGATCGCCGACGGCACGGGCCGCGAGGCGGTGCACGTCGCCCGCCTCCTCGCCGAGAGCCTCGACGCGCCATGAACACCCCCGCCATCGCCCCGATCGCGACCCGCACGCTGCATGACGAGCTGACCGACCGGCTGCGCACGATGATCCTCGATTGCCGCCTCGCCCCGGGCTCGAAGGTCAACGAGGGCGCGCTCGCCGCCGAGTTCCAGGTCTCGCGCACGCCGCTCCGCGAGGCGCTCCGCAGCCTCGCCGGCGAGGGGCTCGTCCTCCTCACCCCGCGCCGCGGCGCCACCATCGCCGAGGTCACGCAGGCCGATCTGGAGGAAGCCTTTCCGATCCTCGGCGCGCTCGAGGCGCTGGCGGGCGAGCTCGCCTGTCTCCACATCACGGCGCAGGGGATCGAGCGCATCCGCGCGCTCCAGGCCGAGCTCGAGGCGTCGCAAGGGGCGGGCGACCTCGCCGCCTATCGCCGCGCCAATGACGCGATCCACCGGCTGATCCTCGAGACCGCCGGCAACGCGACGCTGACCCGACTGATGCAGGGGCTCGACGCCCGCGTGCGCCGCGCCCGTGCGATGGCCAATCTCTCGCCGGAGCGCTGGGCCCAGGCGGTCGCCGAGCATGCCGAGATCACCGAGGCGCTGACGGCGCGCGACGCCGAACGGCTCGGCGCGATCCTGCGGCGCCACATCGCCAACAAGCTCGCAGCGCTCCGCGCCCAGCTCGCGCCCTGACCTCGGCGGCACGGCCCGCCACGCCTGCGGCGGACCGCCAGGATGTCATGCCCCGGGTGTCAGTCCGGGGCGTCGGTGCAGCGGCAGCACTGCTGCGGATAGATGTTGAGCATCGTCATCCGCCGCTCCCGCGGGTACCAGCAGAAGTTGATCTTCTTCATATGGAAGGCCGCGTCCTCGATCCGCTCGCGAAAATCGTTGATGTTCCCGCCCGAATAGAGGTTGCCGTCCATCGAGAACGCCGTCAGTTCACTGCTCTTATTCTGATAGCGCAGCCAGTCGATGCAGCCCCGACGGACCGAGACGAAGCTCGGGTCGACAAACGTTCCGGCGAAGTTGCCAGTCTGCAGGGTCGACCCCAGGCCGACGAGAACGAGATCGCCGGCATTCGCGAGCCGCACGTCGTCATTCGACAGCCGGACCCCCGGGTTCCATTGGCCGATCGTCGCAAGCTGGGGAGAGATGGTGAAGCTGCCCTTCGGGTCGTCATTATCGTCATGTGCCATTGTTGACTCCGTCTGTTGCTGTGAACGCAGGGTCAGAGCACGAAATTCCCGAAACAAATCACACGTCGACAAATACCAGTCGAACACTGGGCTAAAATAAGTGCCGGCGGAAATCTTCGAGAAATTCGAATCGCCTTACGCAGTGTCAGTATACACGGGAAAACATGCAAAATGCGACAGATTTTCGGAGCAATCTAAAATGAATTAGGGCACACAAACCGAAATCATTCTTGATTTTGCGCGGTCATATCTGAAATAAACGATTTCAGATAAATATTTCAAACACGCCCGCTCTTGAAAATCGAGAAATCCGGGCGCGAGTGTTGATTGCGCACTGAGACGCTTCGAGCCAAACGCGGGCCTGCGCCCTAGAACGGCTCGCCGCGGGGTGATCAGCCGGCGTCCCGAACCGCCTTGAGCGCCAGCACCGCGTTGATCGCCGAGGGGAACCCGGCATAGGGCGCGAGCTGGATGAACACCTCGGCGATCTCGGCATCGCTGATCCCCAGCGCGCGGGCGATGCCGATATGGACCTTCAGCTGCTCGGTGGCGTCGCCTCGGGTTGCAAGGCAAGCGAGCGTCGCGATCTGGCGCTCGCGCTTGTCGAGGCCGTCGCGGGCATAGATCTCGCCAAAGGGGAAGGCCGCGGCGTAGCGCATGAGATCGGGCGCCACATCGCCGAGGGCCGCCTCCATCCGCTCCACCGCCTCGGGGTTGAGGGCGCGGAAGAGCGCCATGCCCCGCGCCTCGGCCGTCTCGTCCATCGCTCATCCTCCGCTCATGGCCCGCTGATGGCCCGTTCGTGGACCATATGCGCACTGTCGCCCCGGCCGGGCAGAGAGGGAAATCGGAGCCCCCAATGGAACCGATTACCCGGCCCAATTTCCATTCCGCTCCCCGCACCCGCATATCCAACCGCGAGAGCCAGCCGCTCTCCCCAACCCATCCAATCGAGGAACTCCCATGGCCTTCGACGAGCTCAAGAACCCGCCGACCGAGCCGGTCGACGAGACCGTGGGCGAGATCGACCTCGGCACGCTCGACCTGCCCGTGCAGACCTGGGCGCTGCGGTTCCGCAGGGTCGATGTCGGCGTCGGCGGCATCGTGCCCTGGCACAGCCACGAGCGGCGCCCGGCGCTGTTGCACATCCTGACCGGCGAGATCACCGAGTACTCGACCGCCGAGACCGGGCCCGTGGTGCGCCGCGCCGGCGAGACCATCCCCGAATTCGGGCCGGTCTCGCATTGGTGGAAGAACACCGGGACCGAGCCGGTGATCATCCTGGCCGCCGACGTCGCCGAGCCGGCGAAATGCGTCAGCGGCGAGTGCTGACGCCCAGGACACCCGGTTACGGCGCTCCGGAGCTCAGGCTCCGGGGCGCACGGGCCCGCGCCCAGGCCGCGGCGTCCCGTCCCATAGGCGAGACTGATTTGCAGGAACCGCCCCGAGCGCGCACTGTGTGACGGAGCGCTTCGTCACGATGCTCTCGGTGACCGCGCACAATCCGGGCGGAGGGACGCCATGACCGACACGCTCCAGGACAGGCTCGCGGCGATCGAGGACGCCACGCGCGCGGGCTTCGGGGCCCATCACGACCGGCTAAGCGCGTTCATCGAGCGAATCGGCCAGGTTCGCCGGAGGCCCGCCCCCGGCGAGCCGGCACCCGTCTTTGCGCTGCCGAATGCCGAAGGACGGCTGGTCAAGCTCGCCGATCTCCTGGCCGGAGAGACGCGAGCGCTGGTGCTCGTCTTCGTGCGCGGCCTCTGGTGCCCCTATTGCAGCGCCCAGATGGCGGCGATCGCCGAGGCCGAGCCCGCCTTTGCCGCCGCACGCATCCGGGTGGCGATCGTCACGCCCGAGATCGGCGGGCGGGCAAGCGAGACCAAAGAGAGCTTTGCGCTGCCCTGCGAGGTGCTCTGCGATGTCGATGAGGGGGTGGCGCTCGCCTATGGCTGCCTGTTCCCGGTGCCCGAGGACAACCGCGCGCCGATGATCGAGGCGGGCTACGACCTCGCCCAGCTCTACGGCACCGGCATGTGGTTCATGCCGCTCGCCTCGACCTTCGTGATCGCCGCCGGCGGCACGGTGCTCGCGGTCTTCGGGGAGACCGACCAGCGCAAACGGCCCAACCCTGAGGAGGTGCTGGAGAAGGCCGAGGCACGCCTCGCCGAGCAGCGGCGCGGCTGAGCGCGCTCAGGCCGCCTGTGGCCCGGCGTCGGCCCCAGCCGCAGGATCGTAGCGCTGGGCGCGGAAGAGCCGCGACAGCGAGAGCCGCGCGGTCGAGGCCGGGCGCCCGCGAACCTCGGCAAGGCCCATCGCCCGGGTGAGCAGCGGCTCGCGCAGCGGCCGGAGCGCGAGCCCCTCGAGCAGCGGCTCGTGATCGCCCGCGAGCGCGTGGCCGAACTCTGCGAGCACCAGGAGCTGCGCCTCGGTCGGCCGGCTCGCGCGGTGGCGCTCGGCCCAGCCCGGATCGGGCGCAGACATCGCCGCGGCCGCCGCGAGATCGGCATGCACCCGGCTGTCCTTCAGCCCGATCCACGGACGGTCGAGCAGATCGGCGAGCGAGATCTCGCGCTTCGTCGCCAGCGGGTCGGTGGCGGTCATCAGGATGCACATCTGCTCGGTGTAGAGCGGGGTGAAGCGGATCCGCTCGGCCCCCGCCACGGCGCCGTCGACGATCGCCATGTCGAGATCGCCGTCAAGCAGGCGCTCGACCAGCACCGGGTCCGCCGCCCCCTCGATCGTCAGCTCGAGACCGCCCGCCGCCTTGCGCACCTCGCGGATCGGGTCGAGCAGCCGGGTCTTGTCGAGCGCATCCGAGACCCCGAGGGCGATCGGCACCCGCTCGCCGCTCCTGAGGTCCTGCGCCACCGCCTGCGCGGCATGGCTGCTCTCGAAGACCTGCTCGAGGAAGGGGAGCACCATCTGCCCGAGATGCGTCAGATGCGTCCGGTTGCGCTCGCGGTGCAGGAGCGGCCCGCCGAGCTCCTCCTCGAGCTTCTTGATCGCGAGCGTCAGCGTCGGCTGCGTGACGTTGCACTGCTCGGCCGCGCGGGTGAAGTTCAGTGTCTGGCTGAGCGCCAGGAAGTACCGGATCTGGCGAAGCTCCATCACGGTCCTCCCCGCGCCATGCCCCCATTCCATGCCCACCGGCCATGCCACCTGTGGACCACGAACTGCCGATCTCACCCAAGGTCGGGGGAATTGCAACCGGCTCGATCAGCGGGTGGTCTGGCGGAGCACCCGGTCGAGCGCATCGAGGAACCGGCTCCGGTCGGCCCGGGAGAAGGCGCGCCCGCCGCCGCCGGCCGCCAGCGGTTTGGCCGCGCGGAGATCGGCCATCAGGTCGCGCATCGCCAGCCGCTGGCCGATATTCGCCTCTGTATGGGCCGTTCCGTCATGGCCGAGGACGCGGGCGCCCACCTCGAGACATCTCGCGGCCAGCGGCAGGTCGGCGGTCACGCAGACATCGCCCGGGCCGATGCGCTCGGCGATCCAGCGATCGGCGGCGTCGGCCCCGTCGGACACCACGACGATCCGGACCAGCGGGTCGTCGACCGGCCGGATCCCGCCATTCGAGACCACGAGCACCTCCTGGCCGTGGCGCCGCGCGACCTGGACCGCCTCCGCCCGCACCGGACAGGCATCCGCATCGACATAGACCGCCATCGCATCCTCCCCTGAACCGGCCGCTCTGGCCATATAGGCCGTCCGGCCCTCAGAGCGGGAGACTGCGGGTCGAGCGGCCCGAGGCTCGCCGGCAGCCCGACCGCCGCTAGGTTGCGCGATGTGACCCCCGAGCAGGAGGCGGCCGATGGCCCTCGACACCCGCAGCACCCCGCGCCCCGTCGGCATCACCGCGCCGCCCGCCCCCCTCGGCATGTGGGCGGCCTATCGCGCAGCCCGGCGCAACCTGCTCGAGCTGATCCCCGAGCCCGCCTATGAGATGCCGGCGATCAAGGGCGGGCGGCGCGGCCGTCCGGGCTGGCTTATGCTGATGGACCCGCCCGGCCTCGAGCAGGTGCTGAAGGGCGCCGAGAGCGGCTTCCCGAAATCCGATGTCACGCTCCGCATCCTGCGCCCGCGCAAGGGCGAAAGCCTCTTCACCTCGATGGGCGCGGCCTGGCGCTGGCAGCACCGGGCGATGACGCCGATGTTCCAGCACCGGGCGCTGCTCGGCATCGCGCCGGTGATGACCGCGGCCGCCGAGGCGGCGGCGGGGCGCATCGCGGCCCAGGCGTCCGCGGGGCCGGTCGATCTCTATGCCGAGATGGTGCAGGCGACCTGCGACGTGATCTGCGACGCCGCGCTCTCGGGCCGCGAGACGCTCGACCGCGCGGCGCTGACGGATGGCGTCACGCGGTTCATCACCGGGCCTGCGCGGGTCTCGCTCCTCGATATCCTCGGGGCGCCGCAATGGATCCCGCGCCCGGGGCAGCTCTTCGATCGATCGGGGCCGAAGATGGATGCGCGGATGGACGCGATCATCGAGGCGCGGCTCGCCCGCGGGCCCGGCGATCCGCCCGACATGCTCGATCTGCTGATCGCGGCCCAGGATCCCGAGACCGGCCAGTCGATGGGCCGGTTCGAGCTCCGCAACAATCTCCTCGCCTTCATCGTCGCCGGGCATGAGACGACGGCGCTCGCGCTCACCTGGGCGCTCTACCTGCTGGCGCTCCATCCCGAACGGCAGGAGGCAGCGCGGGCCGTGGCGCGCGATGCGCTCGGCGACCGGGCGGCGACCGCCGACGATCTCGCAGCCCTCGCGCCGCTCCGCCGGATCATCGAGGAGGCGCTCAGGCTCTATCCGCCAGCCGCCTTCATGACCCGCCAGGCGCAGGCCGAGGCCGAGATCTCCGGACACCGCATCGCGCCCGGCTGTCTGATAATGATCCCGATCTATGCGATCCACCGGCACCGGCTGCTCTGGGAGGAGCCCGACGCCTTCGACCCCGACCGGTTCCTGCCCGAGCGCGCGAAGGCGCGGCACAAGTTTGCCTATCTCCCCTTCAGCGGGGGGCCGCGCATCTGCATCGGGATGGCGTTTGCGCTGATGGAGGCGCAGATCATCCTGGCGACGGTGCTGGCGCGCTTTGCCGTCAGCCTGCCCCAGGGGCTGGAGCCGCGGCTCCAGATGACCTTCACGCTCCGGCCCGAGGGGGGCATGCCGCTCGAGGTGCGCCCCCTCTGACGCCGGCGGCCGTTAGCAGGGGCATCGGCGGAGGCGCGGGCGGGGGTGTCGGCGGGCGACGCCTCACTCGGAGGTCGTCGCCTCGCCGCCCTCGGCCGTCTCCTCTTCCTCGTACTCCGCCGGGCCGCCGCGGGTGCCGCCGGGCGTTGTGGCCGAGGTCTCGTCGCCCTCTGTCGGGGCCGCGCGGGTGCCGCCGAGGAAGAGCCAGGCTTCGTCATCGGCGCGGTTGGTGACCGGCTCCTCCTCCTCGAGCGTCGGCTCGATGAAGGTGATCTCGTTGAAGAAGCCGAAGGTCGCCACATCCGCCGACACCGCCGACTCGTCCGCCGCCTCGACGCCCGCCTGCGTGTTGGCTTGGTCGAAGAGCGCGATCGGCACCGCCCCGCTCTCGATCGCGTCCTGCAGGTTGTCGTCGGTGATCCCGTCGAGGTTGAAGCCCGACCCGCTGACCGTGACCGAGGCGATCGCGCTGTCGGTCGCGCCGAGGGTGTCCTCGACCGTGTAGAGGAAGGTCAGCGTCGTGCTCTCGCCGAGCCCGAGATTGCCGAAATCCCCCGCCGGGTCGAAGATCAGGTTGCCATCGGCATCGGTGCTGAACTCGCCGCCGCCGACCGTGGGCCCGAAGCTCGCGAGCGCCACGCCATCGATCGCGATCACCTGGACATCGGTGATGGTGAGCGCGTCGCCATCGACATCGAGGTCGTTGCCGAGGACGTCGAGCACCACGATCTGGAAGGGCGAGGTGGTGAAGGTGCCGTCATCGACCGCCGCCGGCGCGTCGTTGATGCCCTGGATGTCGACCACCAGCGAGAGCTCGGCCGCGGCGCCGGAGGCGTCGGCGACCGTCAGCACGAGCGAGACCGGCTCGACCTCGCCCTCCGGCACGCTGAGGAAGCTGTCGGACGGCTCGAAGACGAGATTGCCGCTCGCATCGATCACGATCCGGCTGCCATCGGCGAGCGTCACGCCGCCATCGGCATCGGGCACCATCCCGTCCGCCGAGACGATGCTCAGCAGATCGCCCATATCCGGGTCGCCGATCAGATCTCCGAGCGGGACCGGCCCGGTCGGCGTGGTCTGCACCGTCTGCAGCGTCGCCGAGCTGTCGACGGGGATGTCGTTGAGGCCGAGGATGCGCACGCTGAGCGGCACATCGGCCTCGGCGCCCGCGCCATCGGCCACCCGGAGCACGAGCTCGAGCCCGCCCTCCTGCGCCTCGGCGAGGCTGCGGAACTCGTCGCCCGGCACGAAGGTGATCGTCCCGTCCGCGGCGAGGCTGATCACGCTGCCATCGGTCAGCGTCACCGCGCCGTCTGCACCCGGAAGGACGCCGTTGACCGAGACGATGCCGAGCACGTCGCCCTGATCCGGGTCGAACACGAACTCGACCGGCGCCAGGACGCCCGGCGTGTTCTGGTCGGTCGTCAGCAGTCCGTTGCCGGCCGCCGTGGGCACGTCGTTGAGGCCGGTGATATCGACCACCAGCGCCACCGTCGTCACCGCACCCGCGCTGTCGGCCACGTCGATCGAGAGCGTCACGCTGCTCGAGCCCGCCTCGTTGAGCGACTGGAAGCCCGGGCCCGGCTCGAAGCCGAGCTCGCCATTGGGCCCGATCGTTACGATGCTGCCATCGGAGAGCGTCACGCTGCCATCCGTCCCGAGCGGCTCGCCGTTGATCGCCAGGATCGAGAGCATGTCGCCCATGTCGATATCGGTCGCGAGGTCGAACACCTCGAAGATCGAGACCGGGCCATCCTCGGTGGTGGTGCCCATGGGGTTGTTGGTGAGCGGCGGGTCGTTCTCGCCGGTCACGCGCAGCACGATCTCGCCCTCGGTCTCGGCGCCGAGCGAGTCGGTGAGGGTGATGCGGATCGTGTCGGTCTGCTCCTGGCCCTCGCCGAGCCCTTCGAAGTTCTCGCTCGGGTCGAAGACGATCTGCCCGTCCGCGGTCAGCCGCAGCACGCCGCCGCCCGGCAGCTCGATCGACCCGCCCGGCGCGATCTCCTCGTCGCCCACGCGCAGAAGCGCGATCGCGTCGTTCTCCGGATCGCTCGCGATCTCGTCAGGCAGCAGGCCGTCCGAGGGCACGTCCTCGGTGGTCGCCACCGCCTCGACGAGGAACACCGGCCCGTCATTGACGCCGACAATCACAAAGCTGACCGGGGCCGTCGTCGTCGCGCCGCTCTCATCGGCAAGCGTGACGAGCAGGGTGACGATCTGGGTCTCGCCCTCGGCGAGCGAGGTGAAGTTGGTGCCGGGGCTGAAGACCAGCTCGCCGTTCTCGTCGAGCGTGACGCTCGCGCCGCCGCCGAGATCGACGACGCTCCCCACCATCACGTCCTCGCCCTCGATCTGGATCACCGTGAGGTCGGTGTTGGCATCGGGGTCGACGCCCACATCCTCGGGCGGCACCGGGTCGCTCGGCAGATCCTGGTCGGTCGGCACTTCCGGACCGGTGTCGGGGTTGGGCGCCGGCGCCGGGGTCGGCACGTCGTTGACGCCCAGCACACCGATGGTGACCGTCGCCTCGACCGTCCCGCCCTGGGGATCGACCACGGTCACCTGCGCGGTCGAGAAGCCGGTCTGGCCCGGTGGCAGCGCCTCGAAGTCGCCCGCCGGATCGAAGACCAGATCTCCGGTGCTGTCGACGACCAGCGTGCCGCCGCCCGGCAGGTTCACCGGCGTGGTCGGATCCTGACCCTCGATCGCGACGATCTCCAGCGCATCCATCTCCGGATCGGCCGCGACGAGATTGGGGTCGAGACCCGGGCTCGGCATGTCCTCGTCGGTGTCGAGCCGCGACGGGATCGGCACCGGGTTGTCGTTCTCGCCCGTGATCGTCACGCGCAGGACGCCGGTGGTGACCGCGCCGAACGCATCGGTGACCGTGACCTCGATGAACGCATCGGTCGCCTCGCCGACGCCGAGGCTCTCGAACGCGCCGCTCGGGTCGAACACCAGCTGGCCGTCGCCGTCGATCCGGACCACGCCCTGACCGGTGACGATATCGGTGCCCGGCATCACCTCCTGGCCCTCGATCGCGGTGATCTCGACCGCGTCCATCTCGAGATCGATCGCGATCCCCTCGGGGCCGATCGGCTCGGAGGGCAGATCCTCGCTGGTCGTCACCTCGCCCGAGATCGAGATCGGCGCGTCGTTGAGCCCGCCGACGGTGACCACGAGCTGGGTGCTGTCGAGCGCCCCGGTGGAGTCGACGAGGCCGACCTCGAAGTTCAGCAGCCGCGATTCGCCGTTGCCGAGCGACTGGAAGTCGTCGCCCGGATCGAAGCGCAGGCTGCCGTCGGAGTTCAGCACCAGCGCGCCGCCCGTGCTGAACGGCACGCTGTCGCCCGGCATGACCGCGACGCCGTTGATCGTCGAGACAGTCAGCCCGTCGCCGCCGAAGCCCGAGAGCGGGAACGCGGACGAGCTCATATCCTCGGTGGTGAAGAGATCGCCCGGCATCAGGTCGAAATCGCCGAGCACCGGGCCCTCGGGCTCGACGCCCAGCACCGTGATCGTCAGCTGCGCCGTCGCCTGCAAGTTGAGCGGATCGCTCACCGTGACGTCGACCGTGAAGCTCTCGGTGTCGTCCACCCCGAGATCCGTGAAGTCGCCACTGGGGTCGAAGCTCAGCGCGCCGTTGTCGCCGACCAGCAGCTGCCCGCCATCGGACAGCGTGATCATGCTGCCCGGCATCGCGCCCTGCCCGTCGATCGAGATCAGCTGCAGGCTCTCCATCTCCGGATCGCTGAAGATGGTGCCGGCGAAGATCACGCCTGAGGTCATGTCGGCCTCGGTGGTCAGCGAGCCGCCCAGCCCGATCGGCGCCTGGTTGTCCGGGTTCACGCCGGTGACGTTGATCGTCAGCGTGAGCGCGGCGGTGGCGTTGACCGCGTTGTCGTCCGTCAGGAAGGCCGGCACGCGGAAGGACTGGATCTCGTCCTCCGGCACCTCGCCGAAATCGCCGTCAGGGTTGAACCGGATCGAGCCGTTGGGCGCGACGATGATAAAGCCGCCATTGGCCAGCGGGATCGGCGTGTTGGGCGTCACGACCACGCCGTTGATCTGCAGGAAGCGGATCGGGTCGCCTTCGGCATCGCTCGCGATCAGTGTCGGGAAGAGGCTCGAGCTCAGATTGGCCGCGTTGGTGTCGATATTGACCTCGTCGAGCGGCACCGGCGCGTCGTTGATGCCGGTGACGGTGACGGTGACGTCGCCCGTCGCCTCGTCGCCGCCCGCATCCTGCACCGTGACGGCCACCGTGAAGGAGATGGTCTCGTCCTGGGCGAGCTGATCGAGCATTCCCTGCGGCCGGAACTCGAGCTGCCCGCCTTCGCCGATCACGAAGACGCCGCCCTCGGGGCCCGGGATCTGCGGGGTCTCCTCGAACGTGACGCCGTCGATCGCGGTGACCACGCTCAGGTCGTTCTCGATCGGGTCGACCGCGGCGCCGGCCACGTCGAGCAGGCCCGAGGTGTCCTCGTCGGTGTCGAGCGCGAGCATGTCGGGCAGTTCGGGTGCGAAGCTGCAGGCCACGTTGAAGTCGCAGTCATTGACCTGGCCGATCGTCGCGGTCTCGGGGTCGGACGCCGCGCCGTCGCCGACCTCGGGCACCACCTCGGCGGCAAAGCTGTCGCTCAGCTCGACCGCGCCAACCGCCTGCGCGCCGTCGAAGCCGAGGACGGTGCCATAGACCTCGACCCGGCTCGCATCCTCGATCCGGAGACCGCCGTCGAACACCGCGCCCTCGGAGGGCTCGCCGCGCACCAAACGGCGGATCTCGGTCCCCTCGACGATCTCGCTGCGGATCACCAGCTCCTGGCTGCCATCCTCGTTGGTGATCAGGACCCGGTCGGAGGTGGTGTTCTCGAGCACGAAGCGGCCGTCGATATCCACCGTGGCGAGGCCGCTCGCGGCGATGAAGGTGCTGTCGTCCATCAGCCCGGTTTCGCTCGTCACGTCGCCGGTGCTGAGGAAGGTGAGTTCGTTGACCGGGCGCAGCTCACCCGTGGCCAGCACGCCGATCCGGCCAGTGCCCGTGGTCGTGCTGGTGATCAGGATCTCGCTCGGGATCCGGCCGAGCGCCTCGGAGCCGAAGGCGAGCGAGAACTGCGTCGTCGCGCTCGTCGGATCGGCGTTGTCCGAGCCCGCGATCGGCCCGGCGATCAGCACCCGGCCCTCGGTCGCGACCGCCAGCGAGGTCAGCAGCGATCCCGAGCGCGGCGCGAGATCGAGCACGCCGATCCCGGTCGCGCCACTGCCTGTCGTGTCGATGTTCTGGACCGTGAGCGCGCCGACCTCCGAGGTCAGCGAGGCAAAGCCGTCGGCATCCGGCCCGAAGCGGGGTGTGCCGGTCTCGAAGCCGTTGGTGGCGACGTCGAAGGAGACCATGCCGGTCGCCGTGTCGGGCAGGCCGCCGATCACCACCGGGTTGCCGTCACCGATGAGCTCGAGCGAGCCGATCGAGGCGACGAAGCGGTTATTGGCGCCGATATCGACCGCAGGCGCGCGGATCGTCAGCGTCGCGCTCATCGAGGCGGTGTCGGTCGCCTGAACGACGGTTGCCGAGGCAGTCGAGGTCGCGTCGCCCACGAAGATCAGGTCGGACTGCGACAGCAGCACCGTGTCGCCGCTCAGCGTCACAGGGCGGGTCTCGCCGATGCGCAGCTCCTCGCCCGCATCGATCACGAGATCGCCGGTCGTGACGACATCGCCCTCGATCCGGGTCACGCTGCCGGTGCTGAGGTTGTCGATGTCGACCGTGCCGCCGCCCGAGATGTCGCCGACAGTGCCCGGGGCCGTGGTGAAGCTGAAGCGTGCGCCGCCGCCCTCGTTGGTGCCGGCGGCGTTGACCGCGCCTGCGGGCTGAGGCCCGATCACCAGATCGCGCGCCTCGGCCCCCGCCAGATTGGTGATCGTCACGCTGCCGGAGCTGACGAGCGCCCCGTAGATCTCGACGCCGAGGCCCTCGATGGTGATCCCGTCGCCCGCGCCGCCCTGGGAGATGATGGTCGCGTTGTCGCTCGCGCCGATGATGGTCGCCTGCACGAAGCGGTCGGCGGCGAAGAGGTCCACGCTGTCGGCGCGGATCTCGCGGCTTGCCTCGACGAAGATCGAGCCCGTCGCGCTGGCGTTGAGATCGCCGCTCTCGGCGGTCGCCGAGCCGTAGAGGCGGAGATCGCCGGCCGCGTCGAGGTCGATCGCGATCCCGGCGGTGCCGGCATCGAGCGCGGCGATGCCGCCGACGGTGCCGGTGTCGGTGATCGGTCCGCCGAAGGGGCCCGGCAGGCCGATCTCGAGCGTGCCCGAGGTGCCGCTGCCGACACCCGTCGCGCCGATGGCGACCGTGCCGGAGGCGACCTGGAGAAGTGTGCTGATCCGCACATCGCCGCCGTCGATCGTGACGCCGTTGCCGACATCGAAGACATCGGTGCCGGCGACGTCGGTGTCGATGATCAGTACGCTGCCGCCCGTCACATCGAGCGCGCCGCCGACGCCGAGAGGGGCGCCCGTCAGGCTCGAGGTCGCGCTCGCATCGGCCAGCATGTCGATCGTGACGGTGCCGGAATTGGCGTCGACGGTCAGGTCGCCGCCAACCGAGACCTCGAGCGCCCCGCCATTGGGCCTGAGCGCGACGGTCGGGTCGTCGCCCGCGCCGCTCGCCTCCGCGGTCAGGTTGCCGGTGGTCGCGATGGTGATCGTGCCGCTGGTGCCGACGCCTTCCGGCTGGGTGGTGCGGATCGCCGTCGCGCCCGCGAGGCGCAGGTCGCCGGTGCCGCTCACCTCGGCCGTGACCGGCGCGAAGAACACCGTGCCGGCATTGGAGACGACATCGAGCGTGCCGTTCACGGTCGCGGTGGTGGGCGCGAAGGCAACGTCGCCATCGGCGGTGATCACGACTGCCGTGTCGCCGGTGTTGACGAAGCTGCCGGCGTCGATCGTCGCGGTGCCGGAGGCGGTGATGTCGATGCCGGCGCCCGTGAACGCCGTGGCGCTGACGATGACCTCGTCGGCGGTGAAATCCACCGCGGCGGTCGCGCTGACGGTCGAGGTCTCGATCCCGATGGTCGTCGCCGTCACCGTGAGCGCGCCCGAGCCGACGCTCGCGCTCAAGACCTCGACGGTCGGCCCGGTGATCGTGACCGCGCCGACCGCGGAGAGGATCGCCGTGTCCGCGCCCGAGCCCGGCGGGATCACGCTGTCGACGAAGAGCGTGTCGCCGCTCTGCTGCGGCCGGATCTCGACCGAGCCGCTGACGAGATCGGTTGCGGTGAGGTCGATGGTGCCGGAGCTGAGGAGCGTGCCGAAGACGCGGACATTCTCGCCGGTGATGGTGATGCCGTCGGCCGCCCCGCCGTCGGAGATGATCGTCGAGGGGATCACGCCGCCGATCACGGTGCCCTGCACGAAGTCGGCCGCGGCGTCGAAGCTCACGCTCTCGCCCTGAACGGTGCGGGCCGCCTCGACGAAGATGTTGCCGGTGCCGACCGTGGCGGTCGAGGTGCCCGCGGCTGCGCCCGAGATGTCGCCCGAGGCGGCGACGAGGTCGCCGAGCACCACCAGATCGCCCCCGGCCTGCAGATCGATCGCGTTGCCCGCGACGCCGGTCGCCTGGGTCTCGATCCCGCCGGCGGTGTCGGTGAGGGGGCCGGCGCTGGGCACGGTCCGGCCCACGACGATGTCGTCGTCGCTGGTGATGGCGACGGTGCCGCCCGAGGCGGTGAGCTGGGCCTCCATCGCGACGCGGGAGCCGTCGATCGTCGCGCCCTGGGTTGCGGTGACACCCAGCGAGCCGCCGACGGCAGCCACGGTCACGGTGCCGCTTGCCGAGATGTCGAGCGATCCGCCCGCCCCCGTGGCCGACACGGTCGCGGCGACGCCACTGTCATTGCTCAGCGACACGTTGCCAGTCGCCGAAATGTTGATGCCGGCGGCGGCGAAGCTGTCGGCCCGGACGGTCACGTTGCCATCCGCATCGAGATCGGCCGCGCCGGTCGAGACCACCGTGGTGCCGGAGATGAGGATCTCGTCGCCGGCGTCGATCGTGACGCCGCCCGCGCTGACGTTGCCGGTGAGCGTCGCGGTGGCGCTGCTGGTCAGGCTGATGGTGCCCGAGACCACTGCGCCGGCCGGGGCCGTGGTGGCCAGATCGACCGAGGTGCCCGAAAGCGTGATCCCCTCGCCGGCCGCAGTGCCGACCGTGAGGCTCTGCGCGGTGACATCCACGGTCGCCAGCGCGTTCCCGGCGGAAAGGCTGTCGGTCACCGTCACCACGGGCCCGCCGCCAAAGGCATTGCCGATCGTGACGCTCGTCGGCGTGCCGCTCAGCGTCAGGTCTCCGCCCACCGTGATCGTGCCGGTATCGCCAATGGACGATGCGATGGCGATCGAGGTGTCGCTGCTGATGCTGACGGTGCCGCTCGTCTCGAGGGTCTGGCCACCGATCGCCACGCCCACCGAGCCCGAGGTGGCGGCGATCGTGAAGGTCCCGTCGACCGTCAGATCGCTGCCCGCGAGATTGACCGTCGCCGACCCGGCCGTGGCCTGGAGGTCGACACTGCCGCCCGTGTCGGAGATCGAGGCGACCGAGATGCTGGCCGCGCTCGAGCCGTCGTCGACCACGATGCTGGGCGCAGTCGCCGAGACGGTGCCCGAAGCGGTCAGCTCGCCGTCGATATCCACGAAGGCGCCGCTCACCACCACATTGCCCGTCGCGATCAGCGCAGGGTCGGCGGTCGCCGAGGAGAGGTCGATATCCGCGGTGCCGGAATTGCCGGCGACCGTAACGCTGCCGTTCACCGTCAGCGGCGCGAGGCCGGTGACCGCGACGGCCGCGGTGGCCGCCGTGCCGGGCCCGGTCACGCTCACATCGAGCCCACCGATCGAGGCCGTGGCCGTGGCGGCGGTTGCCGCCAGCTCGAAGGTCGCGTCCGAGACGCCGGTCAGCGCCACCGAGCCCGTGATGTCGACCGTCTCGAGGCTGAGCGTCACCGAGGTCCCCGACAGCGCAAGCCCCGTCGCGCCGCCGAGATTGAGGCTCTGCGCGGTGATCGCGACATCGGTCTGCCCGTTGCCGGCTGTCAGCGTGCCGCTCGCGGTGATCGCGACGGTCGAGCCGTTGCCGCCGATCGCGATGCCGGGCGTCGCGCTGGCCGTCGCGGTGTTGAGCGTGAGGATGATGTCGCCGCCGATATCGAGGGTGCCGGTCGCGCTCGCGGTGCCCTGCTGGATCAGGATCGCGCTGTCGCTGTCGGCGGCGAAGTTGCCGCCGGTGCTGAGCGTGGCTTCGCCGAGCTCCACCACCACATCGCCGACGGCGTCGAGCGTGAGCGCCTCGGTCACGGCAAGCGAGCTGCCGTCGAGGTCGATCGTCACGCTGCCGGTCGTCGCGGTGAGCGAGACGCTGCCTCCGGTGTCGGCGATCGTGGCGATGGCGAGATCGGGCGGGACCTCGCCGCCGCTCGGCTCCACGAGGATCGCGCCGGTGACCACCGAGAGGGTGCCCGACACCGCAAGGCTGCCCGAGACCGAGGCGTCGAGCCCGATGGCGGTTCCGCTGACCGTGAGATCGGTGCCCACATCGAGAACCGGCCCGGGCGTCGCGCTGGCGTTGCTCAGGTCGATCTGGGCGCTGCCCGCAGTCGCGCTGACGGTGAGCGTGCCCGTCACGCTCGCCACCATGCCGTCGGCGACGCTTGCCGAGGACAGGTCGAACCGCGCAGTGCCGGAGCCGGCTGTGACGGCCAGGTTCGCATCGCCGCTGACCGCGAGGACCGCGCCCGCCCCGGGGCTCACGCTCGCGCCGGAGAGATCGATGGTGGCCGTGCCGGTGCCGGCCGTGACGCCGAGATTGCCCCCGACCGTCACGAAGGTGCCGCTCGCCACCGTCGCCGAGCTCGCATCGAGCCGGGCCGTACCGCTGCCGACGGTGACCGAGAGGTCGGTGCCCACATCAAGCGCGGGACCGTTGGCGACCCCAGCCGTCGTCAGATCGACGAGCGCGGTGCCCGAGGAGGTGTTGACCGTGGTGCCCCCGGTCACGATGAGCCCGGCCGTGCCGCTGACGATTACGGTCGCCGAACTTCCCGATCCGGTGGTGCTGACGTCGAGATCGCCGACGGTCGCGGGGCCGGCCACTGTCGGCGCGTCGATCACGAAGGTGGCGCCCGAGTCGCCGACCAGCGTGGCGGAGCCTGCGATGTCCACGGTCTCGAAGGTCGCCGAGGCGACGCTGCCCGAGACGCGGAGCGAGCCGGCGACCAGGGTGCCGTCGATCGACGCGCTGTCGACGCCGGTCACCGTCACGGCGCCGGTGGCCGAGAGCGCGGGCCCCGTCGTCGTGGCCGAGGACAGGATCACGAACGCACTGCCGCCGCTCACATCCACATCGCCATTGACCACGAGCGTCGCCGAGCCGGTGTTGCGGACGGCGGCGCTGGACTCGCCCGGATCGCTGACGCTGACACTGAGGCCGCCGACCGTCGCGGTCGCGCCCGCGCTGGGGGAGGCAAGCGTGAACTGGGCCGTCGCGGTGCCCGAGAGCGTGACATCGCCCGCGACGTCGATCGTCTCGAGGCTGAGGAAGACCTCGACACCCGACAGCGCCAGGCCGTCACCCATGCCGGTGCCGACCGAGAGGCTCTCGGCGGTGATGTCGACCACGCTCGTGCCGGCCCCGGCGTCGAACATGCCGTCGACATCGATCGCGATCGTCGCCGAGTTGCCGCCGATCCTGATGTTCGGCGAAGCGGTCGCCCCGACGAGGCTGAGATTGCCGTCGACATCCAGCACGCCGCGCTCCGCCGCGGCACCGCGCTGGATGTTGATCGCGGTGTCGCTGACGACGGTGAGATCCATGCTGGCGGTCAGTGTCGCCGTGCCGAGCTCGATCGAGGCGTCGCCCGTGGTGGCGATGAGCGCCACGCTGCCGCTCGTGTTGCTGATCGCCGAGACCGAGATGTCCTGTACGGGCGCGCCCGGGCCGCTGTCGGCCCCGTCGACCACGATCACGTTGGAGGTCGCCGAAAGGAGGCCGGCCACCGTCAGGTCGTCATTGATGTCGACCCCGGCATCGCCGCTCACCGAGAGGCTGCCCGACGCGACCAGCCCGCTGCCGGTGCCGGTGTAGCCGCTGAGATCGACGCGGCCGATCCCGGTGCCGCCATCGACGCTCGAGGTCCCGGTGCCGGTGAGCTGGAGAGGCGCCGCCCCGGTCACGGTGATGAGCGCGAGCGCCCCGCCGCCCGCCGCACTGGCCGTGATGTCGACCTCGTCCAGCATCACGCTGCCGGTGATCGACGCGCTGAGGGTCGCGGAGCTGGCGCCGGAGACGACCACCATGCCGGTCGCAGAGACGCTGCCGCTGCCGGTGACGAAGACCTGCGCGACCGAGCCGCTGACGGAAGCCGAGCCGAGATCGACCGAGCCACCGGTGTCCGGATCGAGATCGAGCAGCGCGGTGCCGCCGGCGATCACGTTGGCGCTGCCACTGATGGTGACGGTGCCGGTCGCGGGGCTCGCGGTCAGTGTCGACGTCGTGCCCGAGACCGTTGCGTTGCCGGCGACCGTGACCGTGCCGGCGCCTGAAAGCGTCGCCGAGCTCGTGCCGCTGCTGGTCACCCCGAGGCTTGCCGCCGAGACGGACGCGCCAGCGGCGGGCGCGAGACTGGCCGTCGCTGTGCCGCTGCCGGTCACCGTGGCGGAGCCGAGCATGACCATGCCGGCCGCCGGGATGGAGGTGAGCGTCCCGTCGTCGCCCTGCACCGACACTCCGCCGAGCATCACGGTTCCCGTGGTCGGGCTCGCGACCACCACCGCGGTGTCGCCCATGACGGTCACGGTACCGGTAACGGTGACGGTGCCGGAGGCGCCAAGGGTCGCGCTCGTGAGGCTGGCGCTCTGCACCGTCACGCTCTGGGCGATCACGCTCGCGCCGGTGCCCGGAGTGAGCGCCGCCGTGGCGGTCCCGCTGCCGGCGCCGGGGCCTGCGACGGTCGCCGAGCCGAGCATCACCGTGCCGCTGGTCGGCGCGGCGGTCAGCGTGGCCTCGTCGCCCGAGACCGCAAGCGTTCCGGTAACGGAGACATCGGCGGTGTTGCCGAGCGCCGCGGTTCCGGTGCCGGCGCCGTTCACATCGACACCGCCGAGGGTCACCATGCCAGCGGTGGGTGCGGCGGTGAGCGTGGCGCTGTCGCCCGTCACGGTCACGGTCCCGCTGACGGTGACCATGCCCGCATCGCCGATCGTGGCGACCGAGGCGCTCGCGCTCTGGACCGTCAGGCTGCCCGCGACGATGGTCGCGCCAGCCTCGGGCGTCAGAACCGCCGTGGCGCTGCCGCTGCCCGCGCCGGGCCCGGTGATCGTGGCGGAGCCGAAGCTCACCATCCCAGCGCTCGGATCCGCGGTCAGCGTCGCGCTGCCGAAATTGCTGCTGGCCGAGACGGACCCGGCCACCATGACCGTGCCGGCATCCCCCAGCACGACGCTGGTCGCGCTATCGCTCGTCGCCACGATGCTGGCCGCGGTCGCGCTCGCGCCGCTGTCGGGCCCGAGATTGACGCCGGCCGAGCTGCTGCCGGTGACGTCGACCGCGCCGAGGGCGACGCTGCCGCCCGAGGTGTTGACCGTCACACTTGCAGTGTCTCCGGTCACGTCGACACCGGTGGTGACCGTCACGCCGCCCGCGCCGGTGAAACTCGCCCCCACGGTGGCGCTGCCCGAGACCGAGACGGTGCCGAAATCAGCGGTGGTGCCGGCGACGGTGGTGACGTCGACATCCGCCGTCGTGAAGCCCTCGCGCAGGTTCAGCGTGCGGACATTGATCGAGCCCATGGCCCCGAGCGAGGCCGAGAACCGCGTGTTGGAGGCGGTGAGCGCGGCCGTGCCGCTGACCACGAAGTCGCTGGCGCCGCTGATGGTCACGGTGGCGGTCCCGACGCCGTCGAGCGCCAGGGTTTCGAGGTTGATGCTGCCGCTGGTCTGGGTCAGCGCGGCGACCGAGCCGGAGATCGTGAGGCTGCCCGTCGAGGTCAGGCTCACATCGCCCATCAGGCTGACCGACCCGCTGGCGCTTGCCGAGACCAGAAGGCTTGCCGCATCGAGCGAGGCATTGCCCGAGAGCGCGAGCGCCGCGTCGCCACCACCGGTGACGGTGGCGCTGCCGCCGACTGTCGAGACGCCGGCGCCGGTCAGCTGCAGCGTGGCAGTCGTGGTCGCATCCAGCGTCACGCTGCCCGCGGTGAGCGCGGTCGCCGAGACGGTCACCGGCGACATCGTGCCCCCGCCGTCGAGCGTGAGGCTGCCGCTCACGGTCAGCGACGGCACGGTGAGATCGATGGCGCCCGAGGAGAAGGCGTCGAAATCGCCCGACCCCGCCGATCCGACCCGGAAGATCGCGGCATCGACATCGAGGCTGCCGACCGGCGTGGCGCTCGCGCCGACATTCGCCGCGCCATCGACACCGACATTCACCACACGGCCGGCGATGTTGCCGATCTGGACAGTGGCGCTCGGTGCATCGATCGACAGGCCGGCATTCGACGTAAAGTTCAGCGTGCCCGCGGCGCCGCGCGCGTTGACGCTGGTGGTGCCGACCGCGTCGATCGTGACCCCGGCGCCTCCGCTGGCGGTCGCGTCGAAGGTGTTGGCGAGGATCGTCACGCTGCCCGAGGCGTCGATGTCGACCGCGCCGGCCACGACGCTCGCCGCATCGATCACCACATCGCCCGCCACCGGGGGAACCGGCGGCATCGCCATGGGCGCGCCCGGATTGCCCGTTGCCGCGATCGTGAGCCCGCCGCGCGGAAGCGTGCCTGCGGGCAGCACCTCCGCTCCGATGTCGATGCTGCTGCCGACACTCACATCGCCGCCGGTGATGGCGACCGAGGCGGCCGCGTCGATCATCCCGTCCGCCCCGATGATGACCGCGTCTTCCGCTGCCACCACGACCGCGCCGCCCGTGATGCTGGGCGTGCCGGTCATCGGGATCACCACCTCTCCGGCCGTGAGATTGATGCTCGCGGCGACATCGACCGTCGCCGTCGTCACGGCCGAGGGGACCCCATCGAGCCCCGAGCCCGCGCTGATGGTCGCGGAGAGGTTGAGGTTGCCGGCCAGGGCCACGAGATCGGCGTTTACGTCGATGAAGGAGGCGGTCAGGTCCACGCCATCGGTGGCGGTGATCGGCGCGTCCACGGTGACCCGATCGCCATCGAGTTCGACCGAGCCGCCCACCACATTGATCGGCGCGGCGACGGTGATGCCGTCGGTCGGCATCGACATGTCCCCGTCGACGCGCGTCTGGTTGGCGACGAGGTCGTTGCCGGAGATGTCGAGCTGGTCGTTGAAGTTGATCTGGCGCGACGCGGACAGCGTGATCGTGATGCCTTGATCGTTGAAGCCCTCGAGACCCATCGTCGAGATGCTGACGGTCGAGGTCGCGTCGGGCTCGGAGCGGCCGATCTCGATCTCGCCCATATTGGGGACGTCATTGTCCAGGAGCACGTCGTCGGTCGCGGCGGTGCCGATATTCAGGATGCTGGGATCGAAGAGGAGCGTGCCGCCGGTGCCGTCGACGGCCGAGAGATCCACCGTGCCGTCGAAGCCGAGCTCGCCGGCCGACGAGATGTCGACGAAGCCGCCGTCGCCCACGCCGAAGGCGGCCGCTTCGGCATGGCCCGAGAACACCGTGCGCTCGGTCGACCAGAAGAGGATCGTGCCGCCATCGCCCCGCTCGGTCGCATCCGCCGCGAGCGTCGCCCCCTTCGCCACCGAGATGCGCCGCGGCGGGGTCGGCGCCGTGTCCGGTGCGGCAGCGGTAGTGCGTGCCGCGGCGACCATCGGACCAGGAGCCGGGTTGCGGCCGATCTCGATGAGCCCGCCGCCGGCCGGCCCGGAGACGTCGAGCCGGGCGCCCTCGGCGAGGTCGACCGCGCCGCCTTGGACCGCACCCCCTTGGACCGCGCCGCCTTGGATCTCGATCCGGCCACCGCGATCGCCCTGGATCGCCGACAGCTCGCCGGTGATCTCGGTGACCTCGCCGCCGGTGATGATGATCTCGCCGCCGACCTCGGCGATGCCTGTCGCCTCGACGATGCCGCCGACGGTGACGAGGCTGTCGCGCACCGCCTCGGCTTGCGCGGCGGTCAGCCGCACCACGCCGCCCTCGGCGCGGATCGTGCCGTCCTGGACGAGGGCGAGGGCCTCCGCCTCGGCCGCGGTCACCTGGATCGACAAGAGCCCGTCGCCACCGAAATCGATCGCGAAACGGTCGGTCGCCGCCAGATCGACATTGCCGCCGACGGTCTCGATCGAGCCGTGGTTCTCGACCACGGGCGCGACCAGAGCGACGCCGCCCTCGCCGGCGATCAGCGCGCCGTCATTGATGATCGCGCCCTGCCCGCCCGTGACGCCGACGCGCCCGGCACCCTCGGCGAATGCGCGCTCGTCGATCTGACCGCTGGTGGCGAGCAGCCCGCCCACATTCACCGTGGCGTTGCTGCCGAAGAGGATGCCGTTGGGGTTCTGCAGCCAAACCTGGCCATTCGCGGTCAGGCTGCCCTGGATCTGCGTCGGGCGGCGGCTGTTGATCGTGTTGAGCGCGATCGAGGAGGTCGAGGGCTGGCGGAACTCGACGCCCTCGCTGGCGCCGATGTCGAAGTTCTTCCAGGAGAGCGCCGCGCGGTCGGTCTGCTGGGTGATGATCGTCTGGTTGCCCTGGCGCTGGATCGCGGCCGCGCCCTGGGTGACGACGCCGCCCTCGGGCCCCGCGAAGGCCGGCGCGCCGAGCGCGAGGCCGAAGCCGCCGAGACCGACGAGCCCCTTGAGCCCCAGCCCCTTGAGCCCCGCCAGCGAGGTCAGCCCCGAGAGACCGCCGCGCGCCCCGGCCGGCAGCCCGGCCGCGGTCAGGTGCGGGGCGGGGACGGCAAGCGCGTCGAACTCAGCCGAGGTCGGCCGGGCACCGGAGAAACCGCGACCCTTGTGCCCGCGCGCGCGACTGCGCCGAGTCAGTTTCCGAGTCCCCATGACAACCTCTCAAGCCCCGATGCGCGGCGGCGCTTCCCGCGCCTGCCGCAGAATTCCGACATCCCACGCGCCCCGCCCCGTTCGAGCCGGGCCGACACCGGCCTGCGAGGCGTCCCCCAACACCTCACCCGCCGAAACCACTCCAACCGGAAAGCTACCATGAACGCCCCGCTGCGTAACCACCAAGAACCGATTAATGCAGCGAGCCTGTGCACGACTTATGCAGCGGGCTGTTGCACCCTGTGCATGGCTCACCCGATGACCCCGCGCTGCCTCCGCGCTGCCTCCGCGCTGCCTCCGCGCTGCCTCCGTGCGGGGCGCGCCCCTTCCGCTCCCAGGCGCCAACGAGGGGCCCGGACGCCGCACCTCGCGAAACTGTCACGGTCGTCGGGCACTCTCCCGCCGCCTGAGGCGATTCGCGGCCGGGCCGTCCCAGAGCGGCGACGAGCCGGGGGCGGACCCGCCGCGCAGCCGGAGAGCCAGAAAGAACGGGGTCGGCTCGGCGCAGCTCCGCCAGCCGTTGGAACCAGAGAGGACGATCGATGAACGATTTCGAGACGGGCGAGACCGAGATGCCCCAGCTCCGCGTCGCGAGCTACAACGCCTCGCTCAACCGCGGCTCCGAGGGCGAGCTGATCGACAACCTCTCGACGCCCGACGACACCCAGGCCCAGGACGTCGCGCAGGTGATCCAGCGCACCCGGCCGGACGTGCTGCTGGTCAACGAGTTCGACTTCGACGCCAACGGCGAGGCCGCACTGCTCTTCCAAGACAACTACCTCTCCGTCGCGCAGGGCGAGCAGGAGGCGATCGAGTACCCGTTCGTCTATGTCGCACCGTCCAACACCGGCATCCTCACCGGCTTCGACAAGAACAACGACGGCATCATCGCCACCGAGGCCGATCTCGGCAGCTTCACCTACGCCAATGACAGCTTCGGCTTCGGCCAGTTCCCGGGCCAGTTCGGCTATGTGATCTACTCGATGCACGAGATCGACGAGGCGAACATCCGGACCTTCCAGGAGTTCCTCTGGGCCGACATGCCGGGCGCGCTGCTGTTCGACACCGAGATGGGCCGCCCGCTCTTCGATCCCGAGCGGCCGTTCGACCCGGAGAACCCGAACGACCTCGACACCTCGTTCTTCACCGAGGAGGAGGCGTTCGCCATGCGCCTCTCGGCCAAGAACCATGTCGACGTGCCGGTGATCATCGACGGCGAGACGGTGCACATCCTCGCCGCGCACCCGACCCCCCCGGTGTTCGACGGGCCGGAGGACCTGAACGGCAAGCTCAACAATGACGAGATCCGCTTCTGGGCCGACTATGTGGCGGGCGCCGACTACATCACCGACGATGCGGGCGTGGCGGGCGGCCTCGACGCCGGCTCGCGCTTCGTGATCGTCGGCGACTACAACGCCGATCCGTTCGACGGCGACAAGGTCCCGGGCGCGACCGACGTCTTCACCGAGAACCCGCTGATCATCGGCTCGGCGACCGATCCGCGCATCACGCCGACCGGCGAGGGCAGCCTCGAGCAGCCGCTCGGCTTCAACGCGACGCATCAGGGCAACCCGGCCTTCGACACCGCGGATTTCGGCTTCAACTCGGCCGACCCCTCGCGCGACAACAGCCCGGGCAACCTGCGCGCCGATTACGCGCTGCCCTCGAGCTCGGGCTTCGAGTATGTCGACGGTCAGGTGGTCTGGCCCCCGCTCGACGATCCGTTCTCCTCGGTCACCAACTTCCCGACCTCGGATCACCGCCTGGTCTATGTCGATCTCGGCATCGAGGCGCTCGGCACCACCCACAGCCCGGACCGCGTGAAGGCCACCGGCGCCGAGTTCGCCGGCCTCGTCGAGATCGCGTCGGGCACCGAGTTCGAGGGCACCGTGCTCGGCGGCCTCTCGGGCCTCGTCTACGATCCGCTCGGCGAGACCTACTTCGCCGTCTCCGACGACCGCGGCACCACCGACGATGCCGGCGCCATCACCTCGAGCCCGCGGGTCTACGAGCTCGGCATCGACATCTCGGATGGCACCCTCGACGAGGGCGATGTCACCATCCTCTCGGTGATCATGCTGACCGACGACACGGGCGCTGTGCTCAACGAGCTCAACCCGGATCTCGAGGGCATCGCGATCCTGCCGAGCGGCAATTTCCTGATCTCCTCGGAGCGTGACTTCGAGGGCACCCCGGCGGTCTACGAGTTCACGGCCGAGGGCGTGCTGGTCGGCGACCTGCCGGTCGACGAGAAGTTCATCCCCGACGTCGTCGGCGAGGGCCAGACCCGCGGCGTGCTCAACAATCTCGGCTTCGAGAGCCTGACCATCAGCCCGGACGGCAAGACGGTCACCTATGCGACCGAGGGCGGCCTGATCCAGGACGGCGGCCGCGCGTCGCTCGACAATCCGGGCTTCGGGCGCATCGTCCAGGCGGACGCCGCCACCGGCGAGGCGATCGCCGAGTTCGTCTATGCTGTCGACCCGATCGCGGTCGAGCCGGTCCCGGCCGACGGCTTCGCCGACAGCGGCCTGACCGAGATGATCGCGCTCGACAACACCGGCACCTACCTGGCGCTCGAGCGGTCCTTCTCGGTGCTCGAGAACCCGACCCTCGAGGAGCGCGGCTACACCGGCAAGATCTACCTCGTCGAGACCCAGGGCGCGACCAACGTCATCGGCGTCGACGCGCTCCCGCTCGAGGAGGACGAGGGCGAGATCGAGGCGCTGGTCGACGAGCTGGCGGTCAAGACGCTGATCGCCGATCTCGAGGCCGATTTCGGCATCGAGCCGGACAACATCGAGACGCTCGCCATCGGGCCCCGCACCAGCGAGGACTCGGTGCAGCTGATCGTCGGCTCGGACGACAACTTCTCGGCCTTCGGCCCGCAGGCCAACCAGTTCGTGCTGCTCGACATCGCCACCACCACCATCCCGGTGGTCGAGGCCGATCTCGAGACGCCCTCGGAGCTGCGCTACCCCGAGACCGCGCCGCTGGTGATCGCCCATCGCGGCCAGTCGGCCGACCGCCCCGAGCACACGCTCGAGGCCTATGCGCTGGCGATCGAGAACGGCGCGGACTTCGTCGAGCCCGACCTCGTCAGCACCTCGGACGGCGTGCTGATCGCCCGCCACGAGCCCTGGCTCGCCACGGTCGAGACCGATGAGGACGGCAACGTGGTCACCGACGAGAACGGCGATCCGGTGATCACCTTCGCCTCGACCGACGTCGCGACCCGGCCCGAATTCGCCGACCGCCTGACCACCAAGGCGATCGGCTTCAACGACGACGCGCTCGGTTTCGGCAGCGTGACCGGCTGGTTCGCCGAGGACTTCACGCTCGAGGAGATCAAGACGCTCCGCGCCGTCGAGGACCAGCCGGATCTGCGCCCGCAGTCGGCCGAGTTCGACGGCCAGTTCGAGATCCCGACGCTCGAGGAGGTGATCGAGCTCGTCCAGCAAGTCGAGGCCGACACCGGCGCCGAGATCGGCATCTACCCCGAGACCAAGGAGCCGAGCTATTTCGACGCGATCGGCCTCAGCCTCGAGGAGCCGCTGATCCAGACCCTGGTCGACACCGGCTTCACCGACCCGGACCGGATCTTCATCCAGAGCTTCGAGATCGCCAACCTGCTCGATCTGCAGGAGACCGTGATGCCGGCGGCGGGCGTCGACCTGCCGCTCGTGCAGCTCCTCTTCAACGCGCCGGACTTCCCGACCTTCGACCTCCTCGCGGCGCAGGCGGCGGGCGATCTCTCGGCCTATGCCTCGCTGCCCTTCGTCGACGAGGCGACCACCTCGGGCGATCTGCTCGACCCCGAGAACCTCGCGACGCTCGCCGATGCCTATGCCGAGGGCGTGGGCCCGAGCCTCTCGCTCGTGATCACCCAGCCGGGCCTCGCAGCAGACGACTTCTCCTTTGTCCAGAGCACGCTGGTCGAGGATGCGCAGGGCGCCGGCCTGATGGTCCACGCCTACACCCATCGCGACGAGAACAACCTGCCGCTCGATATGACGGGTGCCGAGACCACGCCCGAGGAGACCTACCGGATCTATCTCGAGACCGGGGTCGACGGCCTCTTCACCGACAACTCGGACACCGGCCGCGCGGTCACCGACACCTTCACCGCCGAGGAAGGCCCGGACCCGGACGACCCGGCGATCTGGCTCAACCCAGACGATCCGGAGGCCAGCTACGTCATCACCTCGATGAAGAACGACGGGCTGCGCGTCTATGATCTCGCCGGCGAGGAGGTGTTCCGCCTCGACCAGCCGGGCCTGTCGGGCATCCGCTACAACAACGTGGACGTGGTCTACAACATCCAGGTCGAGCCCCAGCTGACCGTGGTGTCGGATGTCGTCGTCGCCTCGGACCGCGCCAACGACACGCTGGCGATCTTCGAGATCGACCCGGAGACCGGCGCGCTGACCGACGTGACCGGCACGGTGCCCGAGACGATCTTCGGCGTCGACGATGGCGAGGCGACCGCCTACGGCCTCGCGACCTACACCTCCCAGGTCGACGGCACCCAGTATGTCTTCGTCACCCAGGCGGACGGCAACCAGGTCGCCCAGCTCTCGCTCGCCTCCGACGGGCTCGGCGGGGTCTCGGCCGAGGTGGTGCGGATCATCGACCTGCCGGTGGCCGACGGCGACGACCCGGCCGACTACCAGTCCGAGGGCATCGCGGTCGACCGCGAAACGGGCCGCGTCTTCGTCACCGGCGAGGAGGAGCTCGGCCTCATTGCCTTCGACGCCGAGCCGACCGTCCCGCTCGAGATCGAGACCATCGCGCCGATCGACAGCGAGTTCTTCGTGCCGGATCTCGAGGGGGTCTCGATCCACTACGGCGAGGACGGCGAAGGCGCGATCTTCGTCTCCTCCCAGGGCGATGCGACCTTCGCGGTCTTCGACCGGCTGACCGAGGAGTATGTCGGCAGCTTCGCGATCGGCGCCGGTGTCGTCGACGGGGTGCAGGAGTCCGACGGGCTCGAGATCTTCTCGGCCCCGCTCGGCGAGGCGTTCCCCGACGGCCTGCTGGTCACCCAGGACGGCAACAACGAGCCGCAGGTGGTGTTCGGCGATCCGGAGGACGGCGAGATCCAGAACTTCGACGTGAACTTCAAGTACACCGATCTCGGCAAGATCATCGACACGCTCGGCCTGCCCGAGGGCAATGCCGAGTTCGACCCGCGCGAGATCGAGGCGGTGCTGCGCCTGCTCGACGAGGCGGATGCCGGGCTCGACAGCGGCGCGGTCCGGGCGAGCACCGTCAACTTCGACGCGGCGACCGGGGAGACCGACCTCTTCACGCTCGAGAACGGCTTCGGCTTCGCCGCAGCCGGCGGCGCGGCGGCGACCGTCACGATGCAGGACGCCGAGACCATCGTCTTCACCGACCAGACGGTTGTGGCCACCGACAACGCCGACGCGCTGTCGGTTGCCCGCTTCTACGAGTTCTCGCTCGACCGCACCTACGACATCGCCGGCCTCAGCTTCTGGGACGGCCTGCTTGCGGGCGACGGGGTCGCGCTCGCCGATGTGGGTGACGCCTTCGTCGACGCGATGGAGTTCTCGGACAGCAACCCGGGCGAGCTCGACAATGGCGAGTTCGTCGACCTGCTGATCTCGAACGGCCTTCACGGCATGTTCGACAGCGGCACCCGCGACGACATCGTGGCCCGCCTCGATGCCGGCGAGATCGACCGCGGCGACGCCCTGGTCGAGGTCGCGGGCGCGCCGGACGCCCTCGATGCCTACATGGTCTTCGAGGACAACGGCGTGCTGTCCTTCGGCGTCTCGATCGCCTGACGCCGGCCCGACACCCGATCTGATCGCGCCCGGGGACCTGCTCCCCGGGCGCGTCGCTTTTCGGCCCGCCCGGCGCTATCACAGGGACATGGCCGAGGATCACGACCAGACCGGCGCCGCCGCCCAACCCGCCTTCCTGACCACCAAGGAGGTGGCGGACCTGCTGCGCGTGCGCGAGCGCAAGGTCTATGACATGGCCGCGGCCGGCGAGATCCCGTGTCACCGGGTGACCGGCAAGCTCCTCTTCCCGCGCGACGAGATCTCCGCCTGGATCCGCGGCTCCGGCGCCCCGCGCGCCCCGAGCCCCGAGCCGCCCCGCGTGGTGGCGGGCAGCCACGACCCGCTGCTCGACTGGGCGATCCGGGCCTCGGGCTCGGGCCTCGCCACGCTCTTTGACGGCAGCCTCGACGGGCTCGACCGGGTCGCCGGCGGCGAGGCGCTGGCGGCGGGCCTTCATCTCTTCGAGCCGCGCGAGGGCGCGCCGGACTGGAACCGCGCGCATGTGGCCGAGCGGCTCGGCGACCGGCCGATCGTGCTCGTCGAATGGGCGCGGCGGGCGACGGGGCTGATCCTCGCCCCGGGGCTCGGGGCGCGGGTCGCCGATCTCGAGGATCTCGACGGCCTGCGCGTGGTGCGGCGCCAGTCTGGCGCAGGCGCGGCCCGTCTGTTCGAGCATCTGCTCGCCGAGGCCCAGATTGCGCCCGACACGCTCGGCTGGACCGAGGAGACCGCCCGTACCGAGACCGACGCGGCCGCAGCCGTCGCCAGCGGGCGGGCCGATGCAGCCCCGGGGCTCGCCTCGATGGCGCGCGCCTTCGGGCTCGACTTCCACGCGACGATGACCGAGCGCTACGACCTCGCCGTCGACCGTCGCGCCTGGTTCGAGCCGCCGTTCCAGCGCCTGCTCGCCTTCGCGCGGAGCCGGGCGCTGGCCGAGCAGGCGGAGACGCTGGGCGGCTATGATCTCTCGGGCCTCGGGACGGTGCAGTGGAACGCCCCCTGACATCGGCCGAGACCTGGGACGCGCGCTATGCGGCGGCACCCGCCGGGCTCTTCGGCGAGGCGCCCAATGGCTGGCTGGTGGAGGTTGCGTCGCGGCCCGACTTCGCGGCGCGCTCGGCGCTCCTGCCGGCCGATGGCGACGGGCGAAACGGCTGCTGGCTCGCGGGCCGGGGTCTCGCGGTGACGGCGGTCGATCTCTCCGGCGAGGCGACCCGGCGGGCCCGCGCGCGAGACCGGGCGGCGGGCGTCGCGGTCGAGCGGATCACCGCCGATCTCACGACCTGGTCACCGGGTGAGCGGCAATGGGAGGCGGCGGCGATCCTCTACCTCCAGGGCCCCGAGGCGCTCCGCCGCCGCGCCGTGGAGATGGCGGCAGAGGCGCTCGCCCCCGGCGGCTGGCTGATCCTCGAGGGGTTCGCAGCGGCCCAGGCCGGTCGCCCCATGGGCCCCGACGACCCGGCCAAGCTCTGGGACCTCGGGCGGCTCCTCTCCTGGGTGCCGAGGCTCGTGCCGCTTGCGGCCCGCGAAGACCGCATCCAGCTCGACGAAGGGCCGCGCCACAGGGGCGAGGCCGAGGTGGTGCGCCTCGCCGCGCGCGCATCCCCGGCCATGTCTGCCGAGCAACGGCCGCGCCGCAGATAACGGCCGCGACATCGGCGTCCCGGACAGTTCGGTCCGCCGCATGTCAGACCCCGCTCTGAGAGCTGTCGCCGTGTCCGGTCGCGCCAGCCCTAGAAGCGTGCGCGCGGCAGGTCGAAGACGCGCAGCCCGTCCACGTCCGCCACCCCGGGGCGGAGAAGTCCGCTCAAGATCTGGCGCCGCCACACGCACCGTTCTCCAACCGTTCGGGCCGCCCGGTCCGCAATGATCGGCGATGCGCCGCGAACCACGTCGAGATACTCGACATACGCCTCCGCGCCGCAGGCCTCGCCGAACAAGGAGACGTAGAGGGCGAGACCGGGATCCGGCAGCCGCTCGCGAAACTGATCGCGCGGAAACAGGTCCTCGGGGCGGATGCGCGGCACGCGCGAGATGTCGAGGCTGTGAAGGAGTTTCTCGACCGCCCCTTGAGCGGTCATGATCGGGAAGAGATCCGGCGTGAACGCCCGCTCGATCACCGCCTGCGCACGAACCTGCGGCTCCGTCGTCTTGGACCTCTCTTGCAGAGATTTGCGGAAGGAGCCGTAATCCGCGATCGGATAATCGATGCCGGTCAGAACCTCCACGGCCCCGGCCATATCATCGGGCAAGAGAGCGCAGAGCGCGTCGCCAAGGACTTCGGTCATCTTCGTCATGCCAGTCTCCTCAATGCAAACCACCCTCAACAAATCAATCGTTAGGCTATCAGCTCAGCACCCCCGGACAACCAAGGCGCCGGCGATCAGCGACCCACGGCGGCGGCGCGCTCGGTCACCCAGTCGTGGACCGTGTTGGGCGGCACCACCGCCTCGCGCACCAGATCGTCGAAATGCCGGGCGAGCCCGCGCACCTGGTCGGTCGCCGTCACCACCAGATAGCTCCGCCCGAGATAAATCGCCGCGCGCTTGAGGGCGAAGACGGTGAGCGGCGCCGAGAAGGTCCGCCCCGCATCATAGAGATGGAGCCGGATCGAGGGGTAGAGCCGCTCGGCCTCGCGCGCGATCTGGGAGAGCTGCGCCCGGCGCGTCTCGGCGGGCACCCCGGCCCAAAGCCCCTCGCCCCGGCAGATCGCCTCGAGCGCCTGCGCCCCCATGCAGATCTCGATATCGGTGTCGCGGAAGCGCGCATCCTCCACCAGCGCATCGGCATGGGAGGCGCGCGCCTCGGCCCGGCCCGGGTCGACGCCGGGGTCGAACACCTCCGGCAGGCGGAACATGTCGGGCAGCGAGGAGGGGACATAGCGGATCTTGCCGCCCTCGGCCTCCTTGCGCCAGCGCGCCAGCGGGGAGCCGCCCTCCGGGTCGTGGGCGGTCTCGATCTCGACCGAGGAGGCGACCTGTTGGCCGCCGCCGCGGACGGCGGTGAGGCCCAGCAGCCAGTCGGCCGAGGTGCCACGCGCGAGCGCGATGGCACGCAGCGTCTCGGCCCGGGGCAGGCGCAGGCTCTCGGGGTCGAGGAACTGGCTGAGCGCGGACCGGTCGAGCCCCGTCTCCCGGGCAAACCGCGCCTGGCCGCCCGGATGGCTCTCCACGAGCTCGGCAAGGCGCCCGCGAAAGGTTTCGGCGAGCTGGCGACGGATCTGGGGCATTGCGAGAGCACACATTTTGAGGTGTTGCCGCACCATATTGCAAAACGCGTGACGAACAAACCATCTTCGATGCAAACACGCGCGATTGCGGCCATGGCGACCATGCCCCAAAGTTTTTCTATGAGTTCCGTAGCGTCGCCCCAAACCAGAACCATGTTGCGGACCGCCCTGGCGGCGGTCGAGTGGCCCACAGCAGCGCTGATGACGACGACCCTCGGTCTCTGGGCCGTGGCGACGGCGCTCCACACCACGGCTCCGCTCCTCGCCTGGCCGGCGCTGGTGCTGCTGATCGTGCTGCACTCCTCGCTGATGCACGAGGCGGTCCATGGCCACCCGACGCATGATCCGCGGGTCAATGCGGCGCTGGTGTTGCCGGCACTCGGGCTCGCGATCCCCTATGGCCGGTTCCGCGACCTGCATCTCGCTCACCATCAGGACGCCAACCTGACCGACCCCTATGACGACCCGGAGAGCAATTATCTCTGCCCGGCGGCCTGGGGGCGGCTGAGGCGACCGATGCAGGCGCTCTATCTTGCCAACAACACGCTGCTCGGGCGCATGGTGCTGGGCCCCGCGATCGGCCTTGCGCGGTTCTGGACCGGCGACATCGCCGCCATCGCCCGCGGCGAGCACCGGGTGATCCGCGCCTGGGCCTGGCATCTGCCAGCGGTCCTGCCGGTGATCCTCTGGCTCTGGCTCTGGCAGGTGCCGATCGCGGGCTATCTCGCCGCCGCCTATGCCGCCCTGGGGATCCTCAAGATCCGGACCTTCCTCGAACACCAGGCTCACGAGGCGGTGCGCGGGCGCAGCGTCATCATCGAAGATCGCGGCCCGCTCGCCTTCCTTTTCCTCAACAACAACCTGCATGCTGTGCACCATGGTCATCCGGCGCTCGCCTGGTATAAGCTGCCAGCCTTCTACAGGGCTCGGCGCAGGCGGTTTCTCGAGATGAACCACGGCTACAGCTACCGCTCCTACCGGGACGTGGTCGCACGGCACTTCCTGAGGCGGAAGGATCCCGTCCCTCACCCGCTCGTTGCGTCCGAGGCCGACCGGCAGCGCCGTCCCGGCTGACTGACGACACAGGCGGGAGGAGATGCGACGGGGGGCCGACTGGGGGCTCGCGACGCTCCCGATGTACGACCGCCCCGAGACCCGGGCGGCGACCGATGCGCTCTGGGCGCATCTGCGCGAGGCCATTCGCGATGCCGGCATCGATGCGCCGGGGGAGCTCGACCGCCGCCGGCCAATGCGGCTCCTTTGGGCCGCGCCGGAGCTCGTGCTCGGCCAGACCTGCGGCCTGCCATTCATCAGCGTGCTCAAGGGGCGCGTCGCGCTGCTCGGCACGCCCATCTACACGCTCGAGGGCTGCCCGCCCGGCCAGTACCGCAGCGCCCTCGTGGTGCGCACCGACAATCCGGCTGACGGGCTGGCCGCCCTCGTCGGCTGCCGCGCCGCGGTCAATTCGCGCGACAGCCAGTCGGGCTATGGCGCGCTGATGCACGAGACCGCGGCCTTCGCCCGGAACGGGCGCTACTTCTCCGAGGTGGCGCTGACCGGCAGCCACGCCGCCTCGATCGAGGCGGTCTCCGCGGGCCGGGCCGATCTCGCGGCGATCGACGCGCTCACCTGGGAGCTTGCGCTCCGCCATGACGGGCCCGGTGCGCCGATCGGGCGCCTCAGGGTGCTCGGCTGGTCGGCGACGGCGCCGGCGCTGCCCTTCATCACCGGACAGCGCCGCAACGGCGAGGCGATCGCCCGGGCGGTCGAACAGGCGATGAAAACCCTGCCGCCCACGCTCCGGGAGCCGCTCCTCATGGAGGGGTTCCTCCGCACGCGGATCGAGGACTACATGGTAATCGCCAGGCGGCTCGCGGCCGCCCATGCGGTCAACCGCCTGCCCGCCGTCCACGGCTGAGCTCGGCCAGCGTCATCCGTGACCGGCGCGGCATTCGGCGCGGCGCCGCGGGCCGATGGGGGGCGGGACGACTCGGCCCGCCTCGACGCCTGCCCGGGTGGGCGGGGCCCGCGTCGCCGCGCCGGCCGTCGCGCAACAGCTCCCAGACCAGACCGCGTCAGACAGGAGCCGGCACCCGGTCCCCGTAATAGAGCGCCTGCACATGCTCCGCCTCGGCGAAGAACAGCCAGCGCAGTGCCAGCATCCCTGCGAGATGCACCAGCAGCGCCGGCAGCAGCAGCCAGCTCCCGAGCGGATAGGCCAACAGCACCAGCGCGGCCGGCACCAGAAACCCGAGCACCGCGCCGGCCCGCCGCAGCACGAAGGCGCGCCGGCGCCCGACCCGAAAGGCCATCTCCTCGAGCAGGTAGTTCGGCCCCGTATGCGGCGCCTCGAAGGCCCGGATCCGCCCGCGCCGGCCGAGCCCCGTCGCCGTCGCGAGGCTCGAGCCGAGCGCCCCGCGCCCGGCACCCGCCGCCTCGGTCTGCCACCAGATCGCAACGCCCCCGCCGATCGCGAGGCCGAGCAGCATCCGGCCCCGATGCGCCTCGCCCCCTGCCAGGGCCGAGAGCCCCTCGACGGCCAGAAACCCGCCGAGCGCCGCGATCGCGAGGAAGAGCGCCGGTGTGGGCGACACCGACCAGCGCGGCACCGTCCGCAGCGAGGCGTAGATCATGGCGGTGCAGTAGACCGTCGCGCCTGCGAGCGCCGCCACCGCCCAGCCGAGCCCCCAGAGCCGCACCCCGCCGAGCGCCCAGGCCGCGGCATAGACAGCAAACAGCCCGAGCGTCGCCACCATCAGGCAGGCCTCGCGCGAGAGCCAGGACGAGCGCCACTGGCTGAAGGCGCGCCAGGCTCGATCCGGACGCGCGAGGTGTTTCACCGAGGCGAGCCCGCCGGCCGCCGACACCGCGAGCGCCGCCGCCGAGGCGAGCCAGGGATAGGCCCAGCCGCCGCTGCCATAGCCGAGCCCGAGCCAGGCCACCATGCCGAGGCCGAGCCCCGACAGCACCGTGAAGACGATCAGCGAGGGGGCGGGGGTCATCGGCTCTGGTCCGTGGTCTCGAGCTGCCCGAGCGCGCGGTCGAGCCAGCCGAGAAAGCCCTTGGCCTCCGGCTCGGCCAGCGCCGCGAGGTTGAACCCGCCGGCTCCCGCCGCGCTGCCCGTGGCCGCGGCGTCGCGCGCGCGGGGGGGCAGGTACTTGTTCACCGGCTTGGTCTCCTGCTCGGGCATCAGATCGAAGCCGGCGCGGTCCGAGACGATGCGGCTCACCTCGCTCTCCGGGTCGCCCAGATCGCCGAAATGGCGCGCCCCGGCCGGGCAGGCCTTCACGCAGGCCGGCACCCGGTCGATCTCCGGGATCGCCTCGTCATGGATGCGGTCGACACAGAGCGTGCATTTCTTCATCACGCCGGCCTCGCGGTCGAGCTCGCGCGCACCATACGGGCAGGCCCAGGCGCAGAGCCCGCAGCCCATGCAGTGGTCCTCGTTGACGAGCACGATCCCGTCCTCGGCCCGCTTGTAGGAGGCCCCGGTCGGGCAGACCGTGACGCAGGGCGCGTCCTCGCAATGGAGGCAGCTCTTCGGGAAATGCACGATCTGCGCGGGGCCATGCGCCGGCGCGACCTCATAGGAGTGGATCCGGTTGAGCCAGGTGCCCGTTGGCTCCGCGCCGTAGGGGTCCTGGTCCGAGAGCGGTGCCCCCGCCCCCCCGGTGTTCCACTCCTTGCAGGCCACCGCGCAGGCGTGGCAGCCGACACAGATATCGAGATCGATCACGAGCCCGAGCTTCTTGGCGCCCGGTTCCGTCTTCGGCAGCATCGTCATGCCGGTTCTCCCCGCTCCCTGGCGCGCGAGCTAGCGCGCGCGTTCCCAGATCTGGCTGCCGCAGAAAAGCCCGCCCAGCGCACAGCCCCGCACGACGAGCACGCCGTCCTCGAGCGTCATCTCGGACTGGTAGACGGTGCCCTCACCCGGGCGGATGATCTCGCCGCTGGTCCAGTGGGTCCCGCCCTCCGGCTCCATCGCGCGCAGGATCGGCTCGCCCACGATGTCGGGCCGGGCGCCCGCGCGCGCCGCATGGATCACCCCGCAGCGCATGCGGGGGTCGTTCGCGCAGGGGCCGATCAGCACCTCGATATAGGCACCGTTGTCCTTGGGCTCGGTCCGCCAGACACCGTCGACCGCAGCACTCTCGGCAACCGCCGACAGTCCGACCGCCGCGAACGAGACCGTGAGGACGCGGAGGATCATTCGAAGACCCCCGGCAGCAGCGAATAGGCGGCCGCGGCCCCGAGGGCGGCGAGCATCAGAAGCGTGAGGAGGCTCTTCCCGAGCCCCGGCGGGTCGGCCTCGCCGAGGCCGAACAGCCAGGCGGTGAAGCGCTGGCGGAAGAGCTTCGAGCCCGGATGGTCGACCAGCGGGTCGCCCGCCGCGCGGAGCCCTGCGGCGAAGCGCGCCTGGGCCCGGCGGAGCCACAGACCTGCGCCAAAGACGCCGGCCCCGGCGAGGCCGAGGAGCCAGCCCGCGTCCGACATCAAAACTCCTTGCCGTAGGCGAGGCTCTCGGGGCCGGTGCCGACGGGCGAGGCCTGAGCCGTGGCATGGGGTTCGGAGCAGCCATCGGCCGGCGGCTCGGCGCGCTCGATGCGCACGCGCAGGTCGTACCACGCCGCCTGGCCCGTGACCGGATCGGAGTTCATCCAGCGCAGGCCGTCGCCCCTCGGCGGCAGCAGCTCGTGGATCAGGTGGTTGAGGAGGAAGCCGCGGGTGGTCTCCGGCGCGCCCTCGCCGAGCGCCCAGGCGCCGGCGCGCTTGCCGATCGCGTTCCAGGTCCAGACGGTCTTGGGGTTCACCGCCTCCATCCGGCGCACCGGCACCCGGATCCGCGCATGGTGCGATATCACCCAGGCCCAGTCGCCATCCGCAAGGCCCGCCTCGTCCATCACCGCACCCGGCACATAGAGCGGGTTCTCGCCATGGATCTGCCGGAGCCAGGCATTCTGGCTGCCCCAGGCGTGGTACATCGCGGCC